>JADFKH010000257.1 GCA_022565025.1 Pseudomonadota bacterium | reverse complement strand
TCCAATTCCGCCAACCCCTACAGTGCGCACATACACCCCTTACGTTTATGACGGTTTGCAAGGCCGTGATCCTTTTCGCCAGTCAACCAGCGAAGGAAGTGATGAAGAAGTAGGCGGTATGCAGGGCGATGGCCCACGTCCTGATTTTAAACGGCCCCGGGAATACCTTGAAAGATTTGAGTTGGACACTTTACTGATGGTTGGGACCTTTGATAAAGAAACATCGCATTGGGTCTTGATTCGCGATCCGGACGGCACGATTCATCGGGTTGCCACTGGGAACTACATGGGCAAAAATCACGGAAAAGTAAATGTCATTTCACCGGGTGAGGTAGAGTTAAGCGAGTTTATTACCGATGGTGCCGGTGGATGGCTGGTCAGGGCTGCTTCTTTGGCCTTGAGCGGAGGCTAGTACTCCATGAACACGGCAATTTCACCTTGAAGGAGTACTGGACCAGATGCTTGAGCTATTAACCTTAAGAGGCAATGCCAATGAGCAGCCATAAGGAATGCGTAACATTTCAATCGCAAATCTGTGAACGAGGGAGCGGCATGCGTAATTCAGGAAAAGGATTTCTGACAGGTTTGGGCCTGTTATTAACGATACTGCCAATGATGGCAGCTTTCGCAGCGACTAAAGTGACGGGCATCGATCACAGCAGCACCGCGGACGGTGGTGTGAGGATTACCTTGCAAACCAGCGGTGATGTGCCCCAGGTCAGTGTGTTTGTCACACAAAGCCCGGCGCGGATCGTACTGGATCTTGCCGATACACAAAGTGAGGCAGGAACGGATGCGGTAACTGTTGGGCTGGGGCCTGTTCAGCAATATTCCGCGATTGCGGCTGGAGGCAGAACCCGGCTGATTGTCGATCTTTCACAGCAGGCCGCCTATGACTACAATGCGTATGCAGACCAAGTGGTCCTAACCATTGCGGGTAGCGGAGTCACCCAATATTCAAGCACAAGCGTTGGTGGTTCAAATTTCAGCGTCACCGGTGTTGATTTCCACCGTGGTGATGAGGGGCAGGCCCGGGTTATTGTGAGTATGGATCGCCCCGGCGCCAGTATTTCGGTGGATGAAGGCGCCAATAGTCTCATCCTCAACATTTTCAATGCCAGCGTTCCTGACCGCCTGAATCAACGGTTGGACGTGATTGATTTTGCCACGCCCGTGCGGTTGATTGACACCGCTCCCGTTAACAGTACGGTCCAGGTCGTCATGACAACATCGGGTATTTATGAGTACCTGGCATATGAATCAGGTGATGATATCGTTGTTGAGGTCAAACCGGTTTCGAAGACTGCCCAGTTGTTGGAGGATATCGAGGTCAAGTTCTATGAAGATAAGACCTACGAAGGCACCAAGGTAACTTTCAATTTCCAGGATATTCCGGTTCGCTCTGTTCTGCAGTTGATTGCAGATGTTTCCGACCTGAATATCGTCGTGGCAGACAATGTGCAGGGTAACCTGACACTGCGCTTGACTAATGTGCCCTGGGACCAGGCACTCGACATCATTTTGGATGCCCGTAATCTTGACAAACGCATGAACGGCAATGTCATCTGGATTGCTCCAACGGCAGAAATTGCGGCCCGTGAGCAACAACTGTTGCAGGCTCAGCTTGACCGGCAGATCCTGGAACCTTTGCAAACCGTATTGATTCCGATCAGTTACGCCAAGGCGGAAGACTTGGTGGAACTCATACAAAGCAGTGACGTTGATTCTGAATACGGGCTGCTATCCGAACGTGGTTCAGTCACGATGGATGAACGGACCAACACGCTGTTGGTGACCGATACTGCTGAAAAGATTGTCAAAATCCGCAAGCTCATAACCGATCTGGATTACGCGGTTCGACAGGTTATGATCGAAGCACGTATCGTGATTGCGAATTCTGATTTTGCCCATGAACTGGGTGTTCGTTTTGGTGTGACCTATTCGCACACAGGCAGCAACATCGGGGTAATTGCGGCGGATGGCAGCGCAGCCGATCTCTATAATCCCGCTATCAATCCGAGAGATGACGGCCTGCGGGACATTCCTGCATATCCGAATCGTTACCAAGTCAACCTGCCTGCGCCCAGTTCTAATGCGTCGACTCTTGGTCTTTCTTTCCTGAGTGGCGAATGGTTGCTGGACCTGGAACTGTCTGCATTGGAGGCCCGGGGTGAGGGTGAGGTGATCTCAACCCCCCGCATTGTCACCGCCAACCAGGCTGAAGCTTTCATCCAACAGGGCGTGGAGATTCCGTACGAAAACGCCACTTCTTCAGGCGCCACTGCGGTTTCGTTCAAGGAGGCAGTACTGGAACTCAAAGTCACCCCGCTGATTACGCCGGATAACCGCATTCAGCTGGAACTTGCAATCAAGCAGGACACGGTGGGAGAGATTTTCCAAACCGCAAGAGGTGGTTCTGTACCTTCTATTGACACACGCGAGCTCAATACCACGGTGTTGGTAGCCAACGGTGACACGATAGTGCTGGGCGGTATTTTCCAGGACGAGACCAGTTCGCAAGAAGACAAAGTGCCATGGCTGGGGGATATCCCAGGTGTGGGTGTACTGTTCCGGCGCCGGACCAGTGACATCAGGAAGCGTGAACTACTGATATTTATTACCCCCACTATTGTGGAGGATCGCGCGATAAAATAAACTGGCGGATACCTCGGTTTACAATGACGCCCGGGTAAAGCCCGGGCGTTTGCTTTACAAGCAATGGAGTTGGCGAACGCATGATCCCTCTGCCTCACTCTGAATCCTGTGAACGAAACAAGGCGCCCATCCTGGAAGTCCTGCAGCAGCTTTTGCCTTCCTGCGGTAAAATCCTTGAAATCGGTTCTGGAACAGGCCAGCACATTGTGCATTTCGCGCCACATTTCCCGGTCCTTCAGTGGCAACCTTCTGACCGGGATGAGTACCTGCAAGGGCTGACAGCCAGAGTGGCGTACGAAGGCAGTCCGAATATCCTTCCACCGATTAAACTGGACGTGCTTGATGAGTGGCCGGATGGGGTTTTTGCTGCGGCCTATTCAGCCAACACGGCACATATCATGGGCTGGGACGCAGTGTGTGCTACGTTTACCGGGCTTGGGGCCCACCTGGGCCCGGGAGGATTGTATTGCCTTTATGGACCCTTCAACCAGGATGGCCGGTTCACTGCAGATTCCCACCGGGAGTTTGACCGTCATCTCAGGAACCGTGATCCACAAATGGGCTTGCGTGATCTTGAAGCACTTGAAGCACTGGCGAATCGCAGTCAAATGGTTCTGCACAAGCAGTTTCCGATGCCGGCCAACAACCAGATTCTGGTTTTTCGGAAAAAAAGACTGCAG
>JADFKH010000256.1 GCA_022565025.1 Pseudomonadota bacterium | reverse complement strand
ACCATGCAGATACGGATTCCGTTGGTGATGACGGTCGGCATATTTGGTGGTGAATCAATGATGCTGGTCAACAGCAGCGGCACACTATTGGGGAAAATTCCAAGCGGCACCGAAACTTATTTACATAACGCTGGATTGGTCTGGTTGGTTTTGTTGATACCACTGGCGTTTTTCGGCTGGTATGGAATGAACAATATCGCTACCGAGGCAGTAACGCCCAAACCGGGCAATCCCATCTGGAGCATGGCGAAGATTTCCCTGTTGTTGCTGATTGCGTTGTTTACCGCCTCTACAGGGCTCTATCTAATGCTGCCACCACCGGTGGGGCTGGGCCTGATGAGTAAGTGGCTGGTCCTGCCATTGGTCATTGTCAGCACCCTGCTGTTGTTGAGGTATCTTACACGCGGCGAACTCCAGGCCAATCTGAAACGGCAGTTCCGCATCTTTGAAAACAAGCATACCTGGGCCATGACCATCATCTACACCATGACCTTTGGATCTTTCATAGGTTACTCCGCAGCATTCCCACTTGCGATCAAAGTGATATTTGGTTTTACCCATGTCGCCGGGCCCGATGGTGCTCTGGTACATGACGTGGTCAATCCAAATGGCCCCAGCGCGTTGATGTTTGCCTGGATAGGACCATTTGTCGGCGCTTTGATCCGTCCTGTCGGTGGCTGGATAGCTGATAAGGTCGGTGGAGCGAAGGTAACCCAGATTGTTGCCATCGTGATGATCGCATCCGCCCTGGGTGTGTCCTATTTCATGGCTGCAGCGTACCGTTCGGCAACGCCTGAGGACTTTTTCTGGCCTTTCTTCGGCCTGTTTGTCATTCTGTTTACCGCGACCGGAGTGGGCAATGGCTCGACATTCAGGACGATTGCGGTTGTATTCAATCAGGAGCAGGCCGGACCGGTCCTGGGCTGGACTTCAGCGGTAGCTGCTTACGGTGCTTTTTTCATCCCCAAGGTTTTCGGCGAGCAAATTACGCTTACAACCCCTGAGTACGCGCTTTACGGCTTCGCCCTTTTTTATGGTCTGTGTCTCGCATTGAACTGGTGGTTTTACATGCGGCCTCATGCCTATGTGAAGAACCCATGAAGACACCTTTGTTTCTGATACCCGGTTGCGATTTGCGTTCTGGTCTGATTGACCAACGGCAAGTGCAGAACTACAACGAGAGTTTTCAATGTTAGCCCCGCTTCGCGATGTCCGGGCAAGACCACTACGGGACCTGAGAATCTCGGTCATTGACCGGTGCAACTTTCGCTGCACCTACTGCATGCCCAGGGAAACCTTTGATTGCAAAGCTAAATTCCTGAGCCGGCGGGATCTGCTCAGAGATGCAGAAATCATACGACTGGTTGAAGCGTTCACCGACCTGGGCGTTAGTAAAATCCGTCTTACCGGAGGTGAGCCCTTACTGCGACCCGGATTGGCGGGCCTGATCGAACACCTTGCCGGTATGTCCGGGGTAGAGGATCTTGCCCTGATAACCAACGGCGTTTTGTTACCTCAAATGGCGCAAGATCTGGCCAGCGCGGGATTGGGACGCATCACCATCAGCCTGGATAGCCTTGACGAAAGCGTGTTTGCTTCAATTACAGGTTATCGAGGCACCGTGGGCCGGGTGCTTGAAGGTATTGAGGCTGCTGAACAGGCCGGCTTCACCAGGCTGAAGATTAATACCGTGGTACAGCGCGGAGTTAATGATCATACCATCATGGGCTTGGTGAAGCACTTTCGCGGCAGCGGCCATATTGTGCGGCTCATCGAATTCATGGATGTCGGCAACAGCAACAAATGGAGCCTGGATCGCGTCGTGCCGGGTGCAAAATGGCTGAAACGCATTCATGACCGCTGGCCGCTTCGACCACTGGCAAGCCAATATCCAGGAGAAACCGCCCGGCGTTATTCCTTTGAAGATGGTGCGGGTGAAATCGGCCTGATTAATTCAATAACTCAGCCTTTTTGCGGTCAATGTTCCCGCGCAAGGGTAACTGCAGATGGAATGTTTTACACCTGCCTTTTTTCAGGCCAGGGGACAAGCCTGCGGCCGTTTCTCACCAATACCTGCGAACCACAAGCGTTGACAGAACTTATTTGCAGGTCCTGGTCAGAACGCGAGGATCGGTACAGTCAAAATCGCGGTAGGACAGGCAAAACAGAATTAAAAGTTGAAATGTATCGCATGGGAGGTTAGCGATGAAGAAACGCCACTTGGACTTTGAGCGCACTCAGGTAACCAGGCCCAATGCGCTGAATAGGAGAAGCCTGAGCCGGCGCGTTTTTCTGTTGCAAAGCGGAGCCGTGTTGGCGGCAACCACCGCACTTTCGGGGTTGCCCCAGGCGCTTGCCCGGGAACTCGCCCGCGACACTTTTTTCTCCGCCTTCTCTGACCATCAGAAAAGCACGTTGTCGGCAGTGCAGGAGCATTTATTCCCCAGCGATGCTGAGTCTCCTGGTGCAATGGATATCAATGCCCTGGCTTATCTGCAAGCCGCCATCACCCAGCCTGGCTTCAAAGAAGATTCGCGCAACTTCATTGTCAATGGAATTCAATCACTGGAAGAAGCAAGCATGGAACGATATGACCGGGTCTTTGCTGATCTGGGTTTTGCTCAAAAAGAATCCTTGTTGCGCTACCTGGCCGACCACACACGCTGGGGAAGGAACTGGCTTTCATTACTCTTGTATTACATTTTCGAGTCATTGCTGGCAGACCCGGTATACGGCTGCAACCCGGACGGAATCGGCTGGAAGTGGCTGGAACACCAACCGGGCTTTCCAAGGCCGCCAGCCAACAAGATTTACAGCAGGCTATAGAGATGGATTTTGACGTTTGCGTAATAGGCAGCGGTGCCGGTGGAGGACCGGTAGCCTTTTCACTTGCACAGGCAGGTTATCGCGTGGTGGTGCTTGAGAAGGGCCCATGGTTTACAGAGGCCGATTTTTTCAAGGATGAATTGGCGTGTTGCAGGAGAAGTGTGTATACCCCGAATCTACGTGATGAATTTCACGTCATCGAGGATCGTGAGAACGGCGAGAATTGGGTTGCCACGCCAAGCTATGAATCCGGCCGGGATTTCTGGAACGGAAACTGTGTAGGTGGATCAACGAATTTTATGAGCGGTTTTTTCCATCGTCTGAAGCCGGAGGACTTCCGTTTGGTGTCTGAGTTTGGGCCGATTGAAGACGCCAATATTGCCGACTGGCCCATTTGCTACGAGGATTTGGAGCCCTATTACACAAAAGTCGAGCATGAGGTAGGTGTTTCGGGCCGGGTAGTTGATCACCCCAACCAGGAACCGCGCTCGACGGCTGATTTCCCCTTTCCCCCAAC
>JADFKH010000068.1 GCA_022565025.1 Pseudomonadota bacterium | reverse complement strand
GTTCAGGCGTTAATTATTACACTAACGACCAAGTCAATAACGGAGCACCTGTTCCCAATCCATCGGTTGAAGAACCCACCATGCCGATGTTAGAAAATGCATGGGTGAAACGTTATGGTCTATCTGACGATGAAGATCACTACAGCCAGGCAGGTGATTTATTCCTTCTTATGACTGAATCACAGAAAAGTCAATTAACGACAACGATTGCAGAAGGTTTGGTGCATGCAAGTGAATCGGTTCAACAGCGGATGCTTGAACAGTTTAGAAAAGCCGACCCTGATTATGCTGATCGAGTTGAGTCCACAATGGGGACTTTAAGACAGAAAGCATAATGAATAAGGGGTGAAGTTAGAAGTGGATTCCGAAATTCGGACAGTATACTAAGGTGGAATTCGGCTTGTATCCAAGTGAATAAGAATATCGCCCCTTTGATTGAATACGTCGCAGAGTCGACAACGGCATGCCTGGTAACGATGGTTCAGGGCAACCTGTTGGCTCTAACGATGGGCCACTTGTTGATAGCATCCCAGACCGGGGTCATTGCGGGTGCCATCGCCACAGCAGGTATTTTTGTTGCCAGGACCAGTAAACGATGGTTGATTTCGATCGTGCTGGGAGCTGTAACCGGCATCGTGGACTTTTTCGTACATCCCGGAATGTTCGGTACGGTTGCGACCGAGGCCGTCGTCACCGGTCTTGGTGCTGCACTCATGTCGTACCTGGCCGGAATTGCAATACGCTATTTCCGGGCAAAGTCCAAGACGAAAGCTGGTTAATTTACTGCAACAGACAATCAGCCACCGTTTGTGCTGCTTCCAGCTGTGGGTAGTGACCGCTATCATCCAGGGTAAATAACTGTGCTCCAGGGTTTGACTTGCAGAGCTTTTGCGCAATGGAATACACCGCGATGGGATCGCGTTTTCCCCAGATCACTTTGAGCGGCAGATCCAGACGATGCAGCGGTCCGGTCCAGCGCTCACCCATGCGCTGGCGCTCTTTCATGTAGCCGGCGATTTTATGCAGGGTCCGACGGCCCTCATTATTCAGCATCAGAGCCCATTGCGAACGATAGTGGGTTTCGTCGAACAGTTCCGGCTGGGCGTAGACTCGCGGGTATTGCCAGCGGAACACCTGCCAGCTGCTGAAGCGTGCAGTCAAGGCTCCCACTAGCGGCGTGCGCAGCAGTCGCTGGGTGAGCAGGGGCCGGTGCATATCCATGTAGATGCCCCCGTTGAGCAAAGCCAGTGACCTCACTGCAAAGGGATAATCACCCTGCTCACGCCGGTAGAGCAATTCGCAGGCGACGCTATCGCCCATGTCATGAGCCAGCAAGTCGAACTCCCTGATCTGCAGAAACTTCAACAACGCCTCCACGGCATCCAATTGGCGCCCCAGTGAATAATCCCTGTGTGGTGGTTTGGCGGACAGGCCATAACCCGGGAAATCAAATACCAGGACCCGCCATCTTTTTTCCAGATGAGGAAGCAACAGGTGCCAATCCCAACTGCTGGTCGGAAATCCATGGAAGCAGACCAGCCAGGGCAAATGACTGCTGCGCTGGCCGCTGAGGTGGTAGAACATTTCCACACCATCCACTTGGCAAAAACGGCCACCTGCCATCCAGGATTGAACGGCGCCGGTCAGCTCATCCACGTGCCTTTCCCTCCCGTTCAACAGCTTCCTGTGAAGCTTTCAATATACCTCGTAAGATATTCATTTCATTTTGATCAGGTCTTGCCCGATTGAACAACCTGCGCAGTCGCATCATCAGGCGTTTGGGTTGTTTTGGATTCAGGAAGCGGAGGTCCAGCAGGGTCTGTTCCAGGTGTTGGAACAAGCCCTCCATCTGGCTGTCATCCACCGGCTCCCAGTCGAAAGGCGGTACGGACAGCCCGGCCCCACCGCTTGCCGCCACTCTCAATTCATAAGCGACGATTTGCACCGCCTGCGCCAGGTTCAGGGATGAATAGACGGGATTGGCAGGAATATTGACCAGGTACTGGCAGCGCTGCATCTCCTCGTTGGTCAGGCCATATCGTTCACGACCGAAAAGAATGGCCACCTTCCTTGAAGCGGACTCCTCCAGGGCCTGCTCCGATGCGCGGCGAACATCCAGCACCGGCATGGGCAGACTGCGAAAACGTGCACTGGTGCCCAGCACCAGCGAGCAATCGGCCAGGGCTGAATCCAGCGACTCGTGAACCCGGGCTGCTTGCAGCAGGTCATCAGCACCGGACGCCATGGCCGTGGCATCGGCGTTGGGAAATGCTTTTGGTGTGACCAGATGAAGCGAGGAAAGCCCCATCACTTTCATGGCCCGCGCTGCAGCCCCGATATTGCCCGGATGCGTCGTATTGATCAGCACAATCCGGATGCGGGCAAGACGATTGTCAGACGAACTACACTCCTGTCCTGCCACAGTCCCACTGCTTCTGGTATCCTGTGCCGCCTTTTCCTGTACAGACAATTTCTCGGCCATGACGCATCCTGTAGTAAATATAGCGATTGAAGCCGCCCACGCGGCCGGCGAAATCATGCGCCGTCAGCTCAGGCACGTTGACGCCATCCCCGTCGACTTAAAAGCACGTCACGATTACGTGTGTGACGTGGATCGGGCCTGCGAGGCAGAAATTGTACGGGAAATTAAGCGCTTTCACCCTGATCATGCATTTTTATGTGAAGAAAGCGGTGCCACAGGCGAGGGCGAAATCGTTTGGGTGATCGATCCATTGGACGGCACCAGCAACTTCCTGCATGGTCTGCCCCACTTTGCCGTCTCCATCGCACAGCAGGTCAAGGGCCGCACCGAGCACGCCGTGGTCTACGACCCGATGCGTGACGAGATGTTCACTGCCAGCCGCGGTTCGGGCGCTTATGTCAACAACACCCGCATGCGTGTATCGGCCCGCAAGAGCCTGGAAGACGCTGTCCTTGCGACCGCCTTTCCCTTCAGAAACCGGGACAAACTGCAGCTTTACGGGCGTATTTTCCAGTCGATATTTGCGCAAGTGGAGGATTTTCGGCGTGCCGGCACCGCCAGTCTCGACTTGGCCTGGGTGGCGGGCGGACGGTTGGACGGGTTTTTCGAAATCGGACTCAAGCCCTGGGATGTCGCCGCCGGCGCCCTGCTGGTCCGCGAAGCCGGCGGAGTGGTGCTGGATTTCGATGGCAATGACGGTGTCGAAGACGCCGGCACCATCATCGCTGCGCCGTATAAGATCATGACGCTTTTGCGGCAACTGATCGCTGCAAAATGGCAACCCGGACAAGGCGATTCGACAATCTAGTGTTAACAAGCCCATTGATACAAGTAAGTATTAACACCCTTTTGTCCAGTACCCACAAGGATGAGCTTAAGGACCACAATTTAAACCTCAGGATGCGAGAACGCATTTGCTGAAAGCCAATCTAACGCCTGCTAGTTTTAGTACCCAATTGGCTCAGGATTGTCTATGCTTGGTCGATCGGAGAATGCATGAAGACTGTATATAAAATCTTGGTGATTTGTGTGATGGTATTGGGGTGTCAGTCATCGCTTGCCGAACCCCTGCGGGTAGCCATTGAGCACAGTGTTCCTACGGTATCGGTTTCGGGTTTGGGAAAAGTTACGGTGAAACCCGATGAAGCCATTGTCACCCTTGGTGTCAGCACAGAGAATACTTCTTTGCAAAAGGCCTATAAGATTCACACGGAAGACATGAATGCAGTGATTCAGGCCATCAAGGCCATAGGGATCGATTCAGATGATATACAAACGACGTCTTACCGTGTCAACCCCGTGTATTCACAGGAAAGAAATCAGCCGAGGAATCGCTTAAAGCCCATTGGCTACCGGGTGAGCCATCAAGTGAATGCCAAAGTTCGGGATTTAAAATTATTGGGTAATGTGATTGATGCGGCCATGAAAAATGAAATGACCGTTTTTAATGGAATTCAATTTGCTTCAAGCCGAAAAGACGAAATACAACAAGAAGCCAGGGCCAAAGCGGTATTGGATGCCAGAAACCGGGCAGAAATCATGGCCATGAATTTAAACGTCAAGTTGGGCCGCGTTTTGAAAATCATTGAGTCGGGCCAAGCTTATCCAATGCCCACACAATCCTTCATGATGGCCGAAGCAAGATCGATGAGTGTTCCTCAAATTGAATCGGGGACGCTTGAGATTCAAGCAACTTGCCAGGTGATCTTTGAAATTTTGCAATAAATGAGCCGGTTAACAGGCCCTGGTAATTACGGCCGCCGGTCAGCGGTGGCGCCCTCCTTTTCAACCTGCAGCAGATCGTACTTGCTGACACCCAGTCGAAGCAACACGGTGCTCGCTACAAAGATGGAGGAATAAGTACCCACCAGCACACCCACGATCAGCGTAAAGGCGAAGGAATGGATGATTTCCCCACCGAAAATGAACAGCGCGAACAATACCAGTAGCGTGGTCATGGAGGTCATCAGAGTACGCGACAAGGTTTCGTTGACCGATGTATTTACGACCTCGAGCGGTGTCCTCTTGCGCAGGCGCGGGAAATTCTCCCGAATGCGGTCGAACAGGACAATGGTGTCGTTCAGGGAATAACCGATCACGGCCAGCAGGGCCGCGACCACCGTCAGGTCGAATTCCACCTGCACCGCAGACAGGACGCCCATACTGATTACCACATCGTGGATCAGGGCTGCCACCGCGCCTACGGAAAAGCGCCACTGGAAGCGGAACATGACATACAAGAAGATGCCGATCATGGCGTAGACTACGGCCAGGATTCCCTGTTCCGCGAGTTCATCCCCTACCTGGGGCCCCACGAACTCGACGCGGCGCATGACAATATCACCCTCGATGCCTACCTGGAGCGCTTTAAGGATAATCGTCGATAATTCAGCATCACTTTCTTCTTCGCTCCTGGGAGGGATGCGCACCACGATATCCGTAGCGGTGCCAAAGGTCTGCACCACGGCATCATCCAGCCCGGCATCACCCAGGTTGGCTCTTACCTCAGAAATCCGGGGCGCCGAAGGATAACTGACTTCGATCAACATGCCACCGGTGAAATCCAGGCCAAAATTCAGCCCTCGGGTTGCCAATGAACCAATGCTGAGCGCCATCAGGATGGCGGACAAGGCAAACGCCATCTTGCTTTGGCCCATGAAGTCGATGTGTGTTTTTCTGTGCAGAATTCTCATGACATCAGCTCAAATGGCCAGCTTACCGACGCGCTTTTTGCCGCCGTAAACCAGGTTAACCACGGCTCTGGTACCCATGATCGCGGTGAACATGGAGGTCACGATACCCAGTGAAAGCGTGACCGCGAAACCCTTGACCGGCCCGGTGCCGAACAGGAGCAGCACGAAGGCCGCGATCAGGGTGGTGATGTTGGCATCGGCAATGGTTGAAAAAGCCTTGTCATAACCGGCACGAATACTGGCCTGTGGCGTGTTGCCATTGCGCAGCTCTTCCCGGATGCGTTCAAAGATCAGAACGTTGGCATCCACTGCCATACCCACCGTCAGCACGATACCGGCAATACCCGGCATGGTAAGTGTCGCTCCGAGCATCGACAACAGGGAAATCAGCAATACCATGTTGAAAAACAGCGCCAGGTCAGCGATCAGACCGAACACACGATAGTAAATTGCCATGAAAAGCAGCACCAGGATAAAACCAATCATGACCGACTTGAAGCCCTGTGCGACATTATCTGCCCCCAGACTGGGGCCAACCGTGCGCTCCTCGATGATTTCCATCGGTGCAGCCAGCGCACCCGCCCTCAGCAGCAGGGCCAGTTGGCTGGCTTCATTCATGGAATCGAGCCCCGTGGTCTGGAACCTCTTGCCGAAGGGCTCACGCACCACGGCCACACTAATGACCTCTTCGATCTTGCGCCCTCCGGATTTCTGCTCGATGTAGACCACCGCCATGCGGTTGCCCACATTGTTGCGGGTAAAATCCAGCATGCGTTTGGCGCCTATGCCGTTCAGCGTCACGCTGACCTGCGGCTGGCCGGTTTGCTGGTCAAATCCACTGGACGCACCAATCAACTGGTCGCCGGACACGATCAACCGTTTCTTCAACAGGACCGGTTCACCCGTTCTGCGGTAGTAGAGACGTGATTCCGGGGGAATCCTGCCCGTCTGGGCGGCGGTAAAGGCATCGTGCGCTTCATCCACCGCACGGTATTCAAGGGTTGCCGTGGCGCCAATGATCTTTTTTGCCTGCACGGTGTCTTGCACACCGGGCAACTGCACCACGACACGATCTTTACCCTGCTGCTGGATCACGGGTTCCGCAACACCGAGTTCGTTGACCCGGTTGCGCAGCGTGGTGATGTTCTGCTTCAGTGCTGTTTGCTGTAACTCGACCAGTTGTTGTTCCCTGACCTTCACCGACAGGCCAAAATGCTCGCCCGTTTCCACTTCGTTGACATCCAGCGCCAGCAGGCTCTGATCTTTACGCATGATGTTCAAGGTACCCTCACGATCTTGTGCGGAGCGCAGCAGCACAAGGATGCCCGTGCCTTCGCGGCGCACCGAGACGTAGCGAATACGCTCAGACCTCAGCGCGGTGCGAATATCATTCACAACGCGATCGAGCATCTGACCTTTGGCGGTATCCATGTCAACCTGCATCAGGAAGTGCACACCACCTTGCAGGTCAAGACCCAGGGTCATTGGCTTACCGCCCATGACACGCAGCCAACCAGGTGTTGAATGCGCGAGGTTCAGCGCGACGACGTATTGCTCGCCCAGCGCATCTTTGAGAACGTCGGCGGCCAGCAACTGCTCCTCCGGGGAATTGAAACGGTACAACAAGCGATTTCCCTGCTGTTCCCGGCCTTTGTACTTGATGTTCTCGACCATCAGCGCGTCATTGATGTTGGCCTCCAGATCCAGCGGAAGAGTGAAACCGCGCGCGGAAGTAATCTGCAATGCCGGATCCTCACCAAACAAGTTTGGCAGGGCATAGAAAGTGCCTACTACCAGGATCGTGACGATAAGCAGATTTTTCCAGGCAGGATATCGATTCATTAGTCAGCCCCGAAACACAATTATTTTTAAAGAGAAGCCTGGTTCAGGCGGACTTGATGGTGCCTTTGGGCATCACGCTGGCAATAGCTTGCTTTTGTACTTTGATTTGTACCTTATCGGCAAATTCAACGGTCACAAATGACTCATCCACACGGGTGATTCGACCGAGCAATCCGCCATTGGTCACCACTTCGGCGCCAGTGGAAAGCTGCTCGACCAGTTTGCGGTGCTCTTTGGAACGTTTCATCTGCGGTCGGATCAGCAGAAAATAAAAGATGACGAATATGACAATCAGTGGCAAAAACGACATCAACCCACCTTGGGATGTTGCATCCTGTGCCTGTGCGCTGGTGATAAAGAAATCCAAGATTTCCATGAGAACCCTCGTATAAATTCCTGTTTTGATTAATGCAGCGGATATTGGGTCAGTTGACTGCTTTTCAATCAGGAACCCGCCCCACCACTTTCGCAGCAGAGCATTATAAATCAAAGGCCTTGATCATCCTATTGATTTACGGTTTTTTTTCTAAATTCCGCTCGACTGTTTCTCCAAAAATTCGCTGGCAAATGATTCAAGAGAGCCGTGCTCGATTGAAACCCGCAATCCCTGCATCAGGTTCTGGTAGAAACGGAGGTTGTGCATGGTCATCAGGCGGGCGCCCAGGATTTCATTACAGCGTCCAAGGTGTTTTATGTAGGCGCGGGAGTAATTCCGGCAGGCTGGACAATCACAATCGGGATCGAGTGGACGGGTATCGTGCTCATAGCGCGCATTGCGAATTTTCAGCACACCCCGGCTGGTGAAGAGATAGCCGTTGCGTGCGTTCCGGGTAGGCAGGACGCAGTCGAACATGTCAATACCGCGGATCACAGCGGCAATGATGTCTAGCGGGCGGCCGACACCCATCAGGTAGCGCGGGCGGTCTTTGGGCAGTTCCGCTAAGGTGATATCCAGCATCCGGTCACGTTCATCAAACGGTTCACCGACCGACAGGCCGCCAATCGCGTAACCATCGAATTCGATATCCACCAGTTGGCGAACAGAGCGAATCCGCAGGGATTCATACATTCCGCCCTGAACGATGCCGAACAGGGCCGAAGGGTTTCCCTGGTGTGCGCGCCTGGACCGTTCCGCCCATCGCAGCGAGCGTTCCATGGACCCGCAGGCTTCTTGCTCGGTCGCCGGGTAAGCTATGCACTCATCAAAAATCATCACGATATCGGCCCCGAGTGATCGCTGAACTGCCATGGATTCTTCGGGCCCCATAAAGACTTTTGAGCCGTCGATCGGCGACGCGAAGCTGACACCTTTTTCCGTAATTTTACGCCGCTGCGCCAGGCTCCAAATCTGAAAACCGCCTGAATCGGTCAGGATGGGGCCTTGCCAGCGCATGAAGTCATGCAGGCCGCCGTGTTTTTCGATCACTTTCATCCCCGGGCGCAGCATCAGGTGGAAAGCATTGCCCAGGATGATGTCAGTGCCGGTATCCCTGACTTCTTCCGGCGTCAAAGCCTTGACCGTTCCGTAGGTCCCCACCGGCATGAAAGCTGGGGTGCGCACCTTGCCCCGGCCGAAGGTCAGCAGGCCCTCCCGTGCATTACCGCACGTCTTGCGTACCTCGAACTTCATAATCAGATCACAGGGTCCTCGCCCGCATATTGCATGAGTTGCCGGAATTGTCGGTTGATTTCACGAGTGCAGCCTGGTTGATCGCGTGCAGAGTCATAGCTTCAGCTATGGCTCAAGGGGGATCAGCCGGGATGTGCCGTGAAATCAGGCGACAAACCGGCAGCGGTAAATTTTGTATTTCTTGTCAATCCTGAATTACGCTAGCATGTCATTGAAATTACGTAATAATCAAGTAAAACCTGGCGGAACTCATGCAATGTGCGGGCTAAGCTGGCTGATTCTCGTGTTGGCCCTGCTGTCTGCCAGCGTGCCGGCGAAAAACATTTACAAATTCCAGGATGAAAACGGCATCTGGCACTTCACCGACCAGGCGCCTGATGAGGAAATCGAGTTCTCAACCGTCTACATGGAACGGGAACCGGAACCGCGCATCCATTTGCGCCAGGAAGGAACCAATGAAAGCCCGGTCTATATCCTGTTCAACGATTTCTGGGGTCCGGTCGAGGTTGAATTGACATTGAAGGAATCCTTCAACGTCCTGTCCGAGCCTTCCTTGCCCGCACGTTTCGTAATCCCGGCCCAGACTGAGCGTACGCTGGTCGGCATCGGCGCACTGGATCAAAGGCGAAGTTTTAGCTACCGCCTTGGCATGTCGTCGGTTCCCGGGCGTCCGATCAGCACGCTGGTTGAAGGCCTGGTCATCCTGCCTCCTTTTTCTGCCAGCGAGGAGTACCCCATCAGCCAGGGCTTCGAGGGTAAAGAGACGCATGACAGGCCCGACAGCCAATACGCCATTGATCTTGCAATGCCGGTTGGCACCGCGGTACACGCAGTGCGCAATGGAACGGTGATGGACATTGAGGAAGACTTCAACCGCGGCGGGATTGACTTCAAAAAATATGCCCACAAGGCCAACCATATCCGCATCCTGCACGCTGACGGCACCATGGCCGTGTACGCACATCTCGACCTGGCCAGTGTCAGCGTTCGCCCCGGTGCACGGATTCGCGCCGGCCAGAAGATAGCACGCTCGGGGAATACGGGCTTCAGTTCCGGCCCTCACCTGCATTTTGCGATGCAGCAGAATTCCGGAATGCAGATTATCTCCCTGCCTTTCCGCTTCCGGACTCCGGAAGGTACGGCAGTTACGCCTGAGACTCAGCAGTTGGTGAAAGGCGTTTCGCCGAATCGCTAACGTCGATTTGATTTGTGTTGGTGTTAGAATAGCGCGCTTTACCGTGCGGCCGACAACGATGTCTGAATTAAGCAATGAAATCGCCCGCCGCCGGACCTTCGCGATCATCTCACACCCGGACGCGGGCAAGACCACCCTGACGGAAAAGCTGCTGCTGTTCAGCGGCGCCATTCAGATGGCGGGTACGATTAAAGCAAAAAAGGCCGCACGCTATGCAACCTCTGATTGGATGAAACTGGAGAGGGAACGCGGCATCTCGATTACCTCTTCCGTCATGCAGTTCAAATACCGTGACTGCGTGGTTAACCTGCTGGACACGCCAGGACACGCTGATTTTTCAGAAGACACCTACCGCACGCTAACAGCGGTGGACTCGGCCCTGATGGTCATCGACTGCGCCAAGGGCGTGGAACAACGCACCATCCGCCTGATGGAAATCTGCCGCATGCGGCAGACACCCATTTTCACCTTCATCAACAAACTGGACAGGGAAGGCCGCGACCCGCTGGAACTGCTGGATGAAGTTGAATCGGTACTGGGCATCCAGTGTGCACCCGTTACCTGGCCCATCGGCATGGGACAGCGCCTCAAGGGCGTCTACCACCTGCTGGATAACAAGATCCACCTGTACGAGTCCGGAAAAAACTACGTAACGCAGAAAGCCACGATCATCGCGGGCATCGACAGCCCGGAACTGGATGAGCAGCTCGGACAAGATGCCGATGAACTGCGCGAAGAAATTGAATTGGTGCAGGGCGCCAGCCATACTTTCAACCAGGAAGCCTACCTCGCCGGTGAACAGACACCGGTATTTTTTGGCTCTGCCATCAACAATTTCGGTGTTTCACCGTTACTTGACTCTTTCATCGCCAATGCTCCCGCACCAGGCTCACGCGCAACGCGGGGCCGCACGGTGCAAGCAGGTGAATCCAAACTGACTGGTTTCGTGTTCAAGATCCAGGCCAATATGGACCCTGCCCACCGCGACAGGATTGCTTTTATGCGAATCTGCTCAGGCCGTTTCTACCGCGGCATGAAAATGCACAACGTCCGCCTCGGGAAAAGTGTCAAGGCGGCCAATGCACTGACCTTCATGGCCCAGGACCGGAAACATGTAGAAAGTGCCTTCCCGGGCGATATCGTCGGTCTGCACAACCACGGCACGATCAGTATCGGAGACACTTTCACCGAGGGCGAGTCCCTGCAGTTCACCGGAATTCCCCATTTCGCGCCGGAACTGTTCCGCCGGGCACAGTTGCGCGACCCCCTGAAACTTAAAGCGCTGCAAAAAGGGCTGGCACAGTTGTCAGAAGAAGGGGCCACCCAGTTCTTCAGACCCCTGGTCGGCAACGACCTGATCCTGGGCGCCGTGGGAATACTCCAGTTCGACGTGGTAGCCTACCGGCTGAAAAATGAATACAACGTCGATTCGTCCTTCGAAAACATCAATGTGCAAACTGCTCGCTGGATCCAGTGCGACGATGCTAAATTGCTCGCTGATTTCAAAGGTCAGCTGCAGATGAACCTGGCCGAGGATGGCGCCGGCGAACTGGTATACCTGGCACCGTCACGGGTCAACCTGCAATTGACCGAAGAGCGCTGGCCGGGAATCAACTTCGCGGCCACACGGGAAACCGTCATCTTCACCACGTGAGTACACTCGCGGCCAGGGTTCATTCACTGTTTCCGTCAAAAGACCGGCGCGGGCAGATCTGGCGCATTGCCTTGCCCATCATGGGCGGCATGATGTCGCAGAACGTCCTCAACCTGGTGGATATCGGCATGGTCGGGCGCCTGGGTGACAGTGCACTGGCGGCCACCGGCATTGGCAGTTTCACCAATTTCCTGGCGATCTCCTTCATCATCGGCCTGTCCGCCGGCGTGCAGGCGCTGGCCGCGAGAAGACTGGGTGAAGGCCGGGAATCAGAAACCGCCATTCCCCTCAATGGCGGCCTGATACTGGCGCTGCTCATCGGTTTACCCCTGTGCATCATCCTGATCATGGCCACACCCACCGCCTTCACCTTCCTGACCGACGCCCCCGAGGTCAGGGAACTGGGCATTCCCTACTTGCAGGTACGCATCGCCAGCATGATCGCGGTGGGCATGAATTTCTCTTTCCGCGGCTACTGGAGCGCCATCCACATGACCGGCGTGTACCTGCGTACGCTGCTGATCATGCACGCCATCAACATTTTCCTGAACTGGGTGCTGATCTTCGGCAACCTGGGCGCCCCCGAACTGGGTGTGTTCGGTGCTGGTTTGGCAACGACGATCTCGCTGTATATCGGCACGGTCCTGTACTTTTTCTTCGCGGTCCGTCACGCCAGCGACAAGGGATTTCTGCACCGAATACCGTCACGCAGCACGTTGTGGCAGCAGTTCAGGCTGTCCCTGCCGGTCAGCCTGCAACAGCTGTTTTTCTCGGCCGGTCTGGTTACCCTGATCTGGATCGTCGGGCGGATCGGCACCGCTGAAGTCGCCGCCGTCAACGTCTTGATGACCTTCCACATCACCGCCATTTTGCCGGCCTTCGGAATAGCACTCGCCTCGACCACGCTGGTCGGTAATGCCCTGGGCCGGGGCGACAAGGAGGATGCCGCCCAATGGGGATGGAATGGCGCCGCCCTCACCTTTGTTTACGGCGTCATCCTGAGCCTGCTGCTGATCCCGCTGGCCGATCCCATCCTGGCGGTGTTCCTGACCAATCCTGAGACCCGCCAGCTGGCCTTCGCGCCAATGATCCTGTGGGCCCTGATGATCTCCTTCGACACCATGGGCATGGTGCTGATGAACGCCCTGATTGGCGCCGGCGACACCAAACGCGCCATGTGGATCAGCGTGACCTGGCAATGGATGTTTTTCCTGCCGCTCGCCTTCCTGCTTGGGCCGGTGCTCGGCTTCGGCCTGCTTGGCATTTGGCTCATCAACAGCTTCTATCGCGTCGGCCAGGCGGTCAACGTCGCCTGGCAGTGGAAGGGCCGTAAATGGGCTGATATCAAAATTTGATTGAAGCGGAATTTTTATCCGCCAAGCACGCTAAGAACGCTAAAAAGAGCAATTTTGTTTGAGCGGTACACGACCAAACCCACTGCTCCGCAATCCGCTCTCATTGATTGCACGGGTATGGATTTAACGCACGATTAGCATTTAGCAAATTTAGATCTTGCATTTGCCAGCAGGGTTCAAAGTCGATACATTGCCCCGGGAATGATTAGAAAAATAGATACTGTGGAGAGCGCTTCATGATTGGCACGATTGCTTTTGGAATTCTTGGGCTGTTGATACTGCTCAGC
>JADFKH010000255.1 GCA_022565025.1 Pseudomonadota bacterium | reverse complement strand
TAGGCCGCAGGGCATTCCTGCTGGCCAACCAATAAGCGGTTGATAGCCGCTGAGGAGAAATAAAATGGCTGGTGGAACTGGCTTTGGACGAATAGTGGCGCGGAACGACTTTACTGCCGTTCCGCCCATCGCAGCAGCGGACACTATTCCGCTGGCAAACGGCTCGCTGCTTGGCGGCGGCTGGTCACTGCACGGACGCAACGAAGGCACGATTACGGCGCTGACAGACGAGCCGGGCGGCGTCATTGAAATCGTCACCGATACGGCTGACAGCGACAGTGTGTTCATTACCGCAGGGGTGTTCAAGCCCGCTGACGGCGGCATGGAGATGGAAGGCCGGATCAAGATTCCAACTTCTGTAGCCTCAGCCCGCGCGGCTGTGTGGATTGGCTTTACCGAGACGCTTTCGGTCGCCACTCCGATCATGCCGTTCGCGACAGACACCATCACCACGAGCTACGCCGCTTCAGGCGGGATGGTTGGTTTCGGCTTCGACTCAGACGCCTCTGACATCCTCTGGCGGTTCGCTGCTGGTGATGAAGCGCTCTACCCGGGCCATGCAACCGAGCATATGGCCGGTTATCTGCCGTTCAGGGACGAGGAAGATGAATACAACACGCCGTCTTTCAATTTTGACCTGCGCAGGTTTATTGTCGGTGCCTGGCAGCGTCGTTACCTCGGAGCGGCAACAGTCATGGCCATTACTGCCCTGATGATCCTGGTGATCAGTCTTGCCGTATCGAAAAACTGGCAATCTTCCACTACGCTGATCAAGCGCTCTCACCAGGATCGTTTGAGCCTGGCAGAACGGGATCCTTTCAAATCCCAGGACTACAGCCTCGCGACCCTGCTGGACACACTGAAGCTGCCGAGTTCCCTGGACCATGTTCGCCAACAGGCCGGCCTGGAAGTCAGTCTGACCACGTTGGCGGCCGCCATTGATGTTGCATTGAGCCGGGACTCCAAGATTCTGAACCTGAAAGTCACCTGGTCAGACCCCGAGAAATCAGCTGAACTGGCCAACCTGCTGGCCCGGACATTCATCGACCGCACCCGCTTGTTGCTAAGCAACGACGCGACCAGTGCTAATGACTATTACACCATGCAACTGAAAGAAACCCGGCACAATGCCCGCCGTGCTTCCGCTGACGTACTTGCGTTCAGACAAGAAAACGGCATTTCCAACCTCGATGCTGAAACCAAGGTGCTGCTGGAAGAGATGTCGCGACTGCAAAGTAAACTGCATATCCGGCGTGCTGAGGCTGACGCGCTGCGCGTAGCCA
This sequence comes from Pseudomonadota bacterium, assembly GCA_022565025.1. Taxonomy (GTDB): domain Bacteria; phylum Pseudomonadota; class Gammaproteobacteria; order Xanthomonadales; family SZUA-36; genus JAJRRA01. The sequence continues at coordinate 2,089 of JADFKH010000255.1, read as the reverse complement.
GTACAAGGCTGGTAACGGCGTTGAAGGACGAGCCTGAACAGGTGATCACCTATACCATTTACCGCAGCCCGCTGAAGTCACGCCTGGCCGAATATGACTGGGAACTACGCGAAGCACTGGGCAAGTACACCGAGCAGAACCCCAAGGTCATCACACTCAAGGGGCGCATCGATACGCTCAAGCAGATGATCGCAATCAACAACGATGAGGCCGTGCCGGAAAACACCTATACGCGTAATACCAAGCGGGAAGAAATGGAGTTACGCCTGCAGTTACTGGCCGATGACATCAAATTGCACGAAGCGCAAGCGGGTGCGCTGGATCAGACGTTGCTCGATATGAAATCCAAGGTCGCCATGCTCAGCAGTCGGGAAAAAGATTACCTGTTGTTGCAGTCGCGTCTTGACGGAATCCTGACCCTGGAGAACGAGTTGGCGCAACGCGTAGATGAAACGCGTCTGGTTAAGCAACGTAACGATGCGAGCTTCGATATTGTCGAAGCGGCCGTGGCACCCACTGAACCGCTCCCTTCCGGGCGCAAATTGATGGCTGTCGCCAGCCTGATCTTCGCCCTTGGCGCGGGCTTTGTGCTGGTCCTGTTTCTTGAATGGCGTGACCCCATGGTGCGCAGCACCAGGGACGTGACAGATATCGTCGGCAACGACACCTGCCTTGAAGTCGCGGCCAGCCTGGCTGCCTCGGGATCACTGGTCGATCAGTCACAACCCATCAGTGACCTGGCCAATCTCTATCGTGGCCTGAGCAATGACCTTGATGTCGCCACTGGTACAAATTGTCGCCTGCCTCTGGGAGTCATCAGCATCGACCACGGCGCAGGCCGGTCAACGGTGGCGGCCAACCTGGCTGCAACCCGACTTATGAAAGGACAGCAGGTACTGCTGGTTGATGCCGATCTCCGCCAGGCCGCCGGTACCAGACCATCAGAATACTTCGGGCTGCCGGCAGGAGGTGCGGGGCTCTATGAACATCTGCTGGACGGGCAGCAATTGGTTCAGCAGCAGGACGGGTCGGGCGCCATGATGTATGTTGCTGCTGCCGGCAGCAGCCTTGAAGATGACCAAGGATTACTCGCCCTGGGTTCGACGAACCTGGCAGATTTTCTCAAGCCACTTCAAGGCGACCGTTTCACGATCGTTGACCTGCCTCCATTAGCAGGCCTTGAAGTGGCGTTGGAAATGGCCAGCCAGTTGAACCATGTCCTGCTGGTTGTGCGTAGCGGAAGTACCCGGCGTGATGAATTAAAACGATGCATGGCACAATTGAACAAACGCGGCATCGACTGCATCGCCACCATATTGTTTGATGTACCGGACCAGCGTCTCGAAGCAGCAAAATGGCTCTCTTTTTCAACGACCGGCAGACTTATTAACTTTCGCAACAAGGCTGGAAATGTCTAGCGCCCATAAAAATATTTGCATTGCTGCGGTCCTGCTGGTCTCGAGTGCCTGCAGCAGCACCCGGCCAGGTCCCCACCAGACACCACTACCTGGCCCGGCGCCATCCCGCGAACAGGTAACCTTGCCCAAGCAAAATCAAGCTCAGCAGCTGGCAGAACTGGAACGCATACAGCAAGAATCCACCAGAACACTGACTTTGGGCCGGGGAGACGTCATCAATATCTCCGTGTATGACGAAGCTGATCTGACCATCAGCGGTATCCCCATCCGCCCGGATGGCAGGATAACGTTTCCATTGGCCGGCGATATACAGGCAGAGGGCCTGACCGTAGGCCAGTTGAGTGATTCGCTGACAGAAGGTCTGTTGAATTTCATCCTTGCGCCGAAAGTTTCCGTCATCGTGCTTGAATTCAATAGCCAGCATTACACGATTTTCGGCGAGGTTGTACACCCAGGCGTTTTCCCCCTGAAAACCGATGTTTCGATCACTGAAGCACTGGCCGTCGCTGGTGGACTCAACAAAGGGCAGTTTCGCGCCACCTCGGTGGAACTGGCGGACCTGAACCATGCTTTTATTGCCCGCAACGGCAAGGTGCTGCCGGTGGATTTTGTCCGGTTGATCCGCCAGGGGGATCTGCGATACGATATTTCTCTGCAGTCAGGCGACTATA
>JADFKH010000254.1 GCA_022565025.1 Pseudomonadota bacterium | reverse complement strand
CCGCCCAGTAAATGGAGATCCAACCCAGGCAAATCCAAATCCTTCGGGACCACTGCAGCACCAAGCCTGCCCAGTACCAATCGAAGCTTTACTGCATGTTTGGCCTGGATTCCTGATTTCGTTCCTTTATAGAAAAATCGTTCAAGCCCTTTATGCTTAAAACTTCTAATCACAAAGAGAAGTGTACCGTGTAACGTATCAGGTTACAATATTTACAATTACAACCACCATCGAATGCCGTGCCGCTTGTATTAAGTCTTGAGCTACGGTTATACATGGGTCATTGATCGTGCTGTTTTCACTCCTGATCTTATATGCACCAGGAACATGGAAAACCAGAGACACTCATCCGAACAAGTTGATTACTTACGAACATTGTGTATTTGGCCCTACAGATTGCAGCATTCAGCCCGGGTTTGGGTACAGAAGCTGCGCAAGATATTTGTTGAAAATGAATGCGTACCGGTAACTGGTAGAGGGGACATCTCTAAATACCAGAGGAGTGACACTTCTATGTCATGATTACAAGACATTCCCGCGGGAATGTGATTATGTTAAATAGGTCAAAGCCCCACATCGAATCCGCTGACGTCTTTGATTTCAAATGTGCCTCATTCCAAGGATTCGATTAGCTTGCACACCGTGTCGACGATCTGTTCCGCCTGGGCTTGGTCGATGATCAGGGGTGGCAGCAGGCGGATCACGTTGTTGCTGGTGACATTCAGCAGCAGGCCCTGATCGAGTGCAACCGTCTTTAAGTGGTTCACATCCTGGTTCAATTCAATACCGATCATCAGGCCCCGGCCGCGGATATCTTGCACGCCAGGATGGTCCTGTAAGCGGGACCTGAACGCCCCGAACATTCTTTCGCCCATCTGTTCCACTCGAGCGTTCAGGTCTTCCGATTGCATGATGTCCAGCACCGTGCAGGCGGTGCGCGAAGCCAGTGGGTTGCCACCGAAAGTGGAGCCATGGCGGCCGGGGCTGAAGGCATCGGCTGCTGCGCCGCGCGCCACGCAGGCACCGATTGGAACACCGTTTGCCAGAGCCTTGGCGGTGGTGAGCATGTCAGGCTGCACATTTTCGTGCTGATGGGCATACCATTTGCCGGTACGGCACAGTCCGGACTGGATTTCATCGAATATCAACAACCAGCCCTGTTCATCACAAATGACACGCAAAGTCTCGAGGTAACCGGTTTCAGGCACCTTGACACCGGCCTCGCCCTGGATCGGTTCAACCAGCACGGCCACGACTTCATTACTGCGGTCGGCGATTTTTGCCACCGCCTCGGAGTCGGCGAACGGCACGCGCAGGAATCCGCTGACCAATGGTTCAAATCCAGCCTGGACCTTGCGGCTTCCGGTCGCCGAAAGTGCGGCCAGCGAACGACCGTGGAAGCTGTTTTCCATCACGATAACGCCTGGTTTGTCGAAGCCTCGTTGGTGGCCGATGATCCGGGTGATCTTGAGGGCGCATTCAATGGCTTCGGTGCCGGAGTTAGCCACGAAAACGCGGTCCATGCCGGTGATTTCCGTCAGGGCGTCGGCAAGCTTCTCCTGCCAGGGGATACGAACCAGGTTTGCCGTATGGATTAGCTTGCCGGCCTGATCGCTAATCACGCGGGTCACTTCCGGGTGGGCATGGCCCAAGGCGCAAACACCCAACCCGCTGATTGCATCCAGGTACCGTTTACCTTTCTCGTCCCACAACCAGGCGCCTTCGCCGCGCTCGAAAGCTACCGGAAGGGCCGCGTAAGTGTTCATCAGGTGATTGCTCATCGGGACTCTCAGAAATAACTAAAATCCGCTAAGAATTTTCCACCGGTTCACGATTGCACAAAATAGGGCCGCTGTTTTCTCCGCGTCGTAGATGGCTGAATGCGCCTCCGATTCGTTCCAATCAATGCCGGCAGATTGCACCGCTCGAGAGAGCACAGTCTGCCCGAAAGCCAGGCCGCCGAGGGTGGCCGTATCGAATGAGCTGAATGGATGAAATGGACTGCGCTTGAATCCAGTCCGCTGCTGCGCAGCGTTCAAAAATGAAAGATCGAAAAATGAATTGTGTCCTACCAGTATGGCTCGCTGGCAGCTGGTTGCCCGGATTTCCTTACGCACCGGTTGCGAGATTTGCCGCAGGGCTTCTATTTCCGGCAGCGCCATACGCAGCGGGCTATCGAGTTGAATGCCGGTGATTTCCAACGACTTGGGGTCGATGTTGGCCCCTGCAAAAGGCTCTACGTTGACCGCGATTGTCTCCGCCACGAACAGGCGGCCGAAGTCGTCCATCTTGACGATGCAGGCGGCGATTTCCAGCAGTGCATCCTTCTGAGCATTGAACCCCCCGGTTTCGACATCTACTACAACGGGAAGAAATCCCCTGAATCGATCGGCAATGCGCGGCATAATGAACCCCATCGAGTAAGCCGCCGAGCATAAGGGATTGTGTGACAAATTGCCATGATGAAAACCCCAGCAAAACCTCAAAGATTGCCACGACCCTTTCACTCTTTCAATAAACCAGGTTTGAAGTCAATTGCGGTGCTTTTTCTTGCCGTGTTGTTGCTGTTTCCAGCGCTGCTTTGCGCGGCGGAGGACAAGGCCCTTTACTGGTCCATCATGGATGGTGACCGGCAGGCGGGTTACCTGCTCGGCACCATCCACAGCGAAGACCCGAGGTTGCTGGATTTCTCCGGATTATTACTGGATCAACTCGGATTGAACCAGGTATTTGCGATGGAATTGGTGCCGGACCAGCCAACGCTGGAGAAGCTGACTGAGTACGTGCATTATCAGGATGGAACCAGCCTCGAGAGCCGGATTGGCCCCAAGCGCTGGGCCAAGGTCAGGAAACTGTTGTCTCACTACAAAGTGCCCACTGATTGGCTGGAATCGATGAAAGTGTGGGCCGTGGTCATGACGCTCAGTGTGCCACCACCTGAGACCGGATTTTTCATGGATTTATCACTGTCCCTGCGTGCTTCTGGCAATGGACTGCGGGTGGTGGGATTGGAGAGTCTGGAACAGCAGTTGTCTTTCCTCGAAGACATGCCGATGGCGCAGCAACTGGATATGCTGGACCAGGCCCTGCTGGACTACCAGCGGGTGCGTGAAATGCACGACCAGTTAGTGGATGCTTATCTTGCTGGTGACCTCCTGGTCCTGCAAAAAGAAGCGGAAATGCAGATGGAACGACTGGCGCCGGAGGTAAAAGACTATTTTGTCGAGCAGGGTATCCATGCCAGGAATCATCGCATGCTGGAGTCTTTACTGCCCTTGCTCGCAGAATCACAAGTGTTCGTGGCTGTCGGCGCTCTGCATTTGCCCGGTGAACAGGGCCTGGTTTCATTGTTGCGGGAGAACGGCTACATCC
>JADFKH010000253.1 GCA_022565025.1 Pseudomonadota bacterium | reverse complement strand
GGTCGAAGCCGTTAAACGGCTCGACGACAAAAGCCATGGTTAGTTCCCTGGCCCGGTCTGCACGGAAGTTGATGAAAATAATGCTGTCGCCATCGTGAACGCCACCCGGATTTCCGATCAGGGTGGGCTGGACGAATTCATCGTTTTCTCCGCGCTCGTAGGCTTTGTGCAGCGCATCGATGGCGCAATTCACTTTGATGCCGGACTGACCGGATGCGATTGCGCCGTAGGCTCGTTCCACGCGGTCCCAGCGTTGGTCACGGTCCATGGCGTAATATCTGCCGGTAACGGTGCAAATTGTTGCGCTTGGAATCCGGTCAACGAGTTTCTGCATTCGTTCAATGGCCGATTGTGCACTGCGCGGTGGTGTATCCCGCCCATCCAGGAAAAGGTGTACCGCGATGGATTTTGCACCGCGCTTGGCAGCCAGCCGTACGGTTTCCAGGAATTGGTCTTGGTGGCTGTGAACGCCGCCGGGTGAAAGCAGGCCCATGATATGCACGGTGCAATCAGTTTTCCGGATCACCTCAATTGCCCGGCCCAGTTCGTTGTTTTGATGGAAGCTGCAGTCACGGATGGATTCCTCGATTCGCGTATAATCCTGGTGAACGATCCGGCCTGCACCGATACTCATGTGACCGACCTCGGAATTTCCCATCTGGCCCTGCGGCAGACCCACCGATTCCCCCGAAGTTTCGATCAGGCCATGTGGGTCATTGTTCCAAAGCATGTCCCAGCAGGGTGTATTGGCCAGGGCAATGGCGTTATGATCTGTTTCGGCACGATATCCCCAGCCATCCAGTATCATTAATACAAGCGGTCTGCGGTTCTGTTTATTGCTCATACGGGCCCCGGATGAAGGAGATTTCATTGCTGGTCAGACCTTGCATTTTTGTGTAATCTACTCCAGATGGGAGTGGCCACAGGCAGCTGGATCTCAGCGAAATATGAATTGCGCGGTACCGCAATTATTTCATATCCCGGGTGAATAAACAGAAGAAGTTTGCGCTATTTGCCGCAATTACCCTGGACTGCTGGTCACCATGGTCGGTGAAACATCAAGAGAAAATTAAATGGATCAATTGATCGAATTCGTGGGAAACCATGCACTATTGGCCGGCGGTTTTGGCGCCGTCGTGGTGCTGCTAGTCTATACCGAGGTAATGCGCATGACACGGGGGTTGAAAGAGCTGTCACCGGCACAAGCCGTGCCCTGGATCAACGCTCCCGATGCCGTGGTTATTGATGTGTCAGCGCCTGCTGATTTCAACAAGGGGCACATCGTGCATGCGCGTAATTTGCCGGCCTCTCGCTTGGCCAAACCCGATGCAGAAATATTGAAGCTCAAGAACAAGAAACTGCTGCTGGTCTGTAAAAGCGGTGCAACTGCTGTTCCAGCAGCGATTAGCTTGTTGAAAATGGGCGCCAGTAATGTCGCCGTCGTGAAGGGTGGAATGATCCAGTGGCGCAAAGACCAGTTTCCGGTGACCACGAAATAAGCATTGTTAACAGCCCCTCAACGGCCTTGGAGCATGAAGATTATATGTGGGCTAGTCATGAGCCAGGCCAGGTGTGATAATTCCCCTTTTGCCACTTATCGAAGTGAGTGGCCTAATTTAAGCAGAGTGTTTTAATTATGGCAGAAGATAAAAATAAGGTAATGACGCCGGACGACCTTGTCGCGGCAAAGTTTCAGATCCAGAAGCTATACGCGAAAGACGTATCTTTCGAATGTCCGAATGCCCCACAGATATTCCAGGAAACAGGCCAGGCGGATGTAAAGATGAGCTTGGCCCAGCGCGTGGAGGACCTCGGTGAAAACCTGCATGAAGTGGTGCTGACCGTTACCGTTACCGCGACGATTGATGAAAAGACCGCATACTTGGTCGAAGTGGCACAGGCAGGAATTTTCATGCTGAGCGGCTTCACTGAGCAGGCAGCTCACGCGGTGATGAATACCATGTGCCCCAGCACCCTATTTCCGTATGCACGAAGTGTTATTTCAGATATGGTTTCCGACGGAGGGTTTCCGCCACTCATGTTGCAGCCGGTAAACTTCGAGCAGTTGTACGCCCAGCGCATGCAGGAAATGGAGCAACAACGATCTGGCGAACAATCCGCTAAACAATCCGGCGAGGCAGTCGTTGAACAAGGTAACGGTGAAGCCGTAGAAGTGGAGGCCCCCACAGACAATTAGCAACGAGATGAGTGCTGATACGCCAGTTGCTGTACCCCATAGTGGCGTTGGCAGCATCGCCGTTTTGGGTGCGGGATCATGGGGTACAGCACTGGCCATGCAATTGGTCCGGGGTGGTACTCGCACATTGCTTTGGGCAAGAAACCCTGAACATGTAGAGGCGATGAAAGTGGCTGGATGCAATCAGCGCTTTCTGCCTGATATACGGTTTCCGGATGACTTGGGGCTGGAACCCAGTCTGGAAAATGCCGTGCATTCCACCGACGAGGTCCTGATTGTCGTTCCCTGTCACGCCTTCGTTGAAGTTGTCAGTCAGATTGAACCCTGGCTGAGGCCCGACCAGGGTATTTCATGGGCCTGTAAAGGCCTGGAGCCAGGCAGCGGTCATTTTCTGCACCAGGCAGCTAAGCAATTGATTGGCGCCGACCGTCCCATGGCCGTGGTCACCGGGCCATCTTTCGCTATCGAAGTGGCCGCCAACCTGCCGACAGCAGTCACGGTAGCCGGAACGGCTCCGCACTACTGCGCCCGGATTGCCCAGGCTCTTCACGGCGGCAATTTTCGCGCGTATACCAGCGACGATATTGTCGGCGCTGAACTGGGGGGTGCGGTTAAAAACGTGTTGGCTATCGCAACGGGGATCAGTGATGGCATGGGGTTGGGTAATAACGCCAGGGCCGCACTGATTACCAGGGGCTTGGCTGAAATGATGCGGCTCGGGCGAGTACTGGGTGCACATGAACAAACCCTCACCGGCTTGGCGGGAATGGGAGACCTTGTTCTGACCAGTACCGGCGACCTATCGCGAAATCGCAGACTGGGCCTTGCCCTGGGTGCTGGTAAATCAGTGGAAGTAGCCATAGCAGAAATTGGCCAGGAGGTAGAAGGTATCAGTACTTGCGCAGAAGTTTGGCGTCTGGCCCGGCGCCACGGAGTGGAAATGCCGATTTCCGAACAGATCAACGGCATCATTCACAAAGATTGGGATCCCAGCCGTAGTGTTCGCGAACTTCTCTCCCGCGAACAAAAACCAGAAAACGTATAAGGTTTTTAAATTTGCGACGAAACGAATTCCAGCAAGGATGCGGATTTCAGCGTTCCTGTGCAAGGAAGAGGCACAAGCTTAAAACGTCATAAATTATGGACATCTATGACAACTAATAAAAAATGTCAGAAAATTCCAAAAA
>JADFKH010000252.1 GCA_022565025.1 Pseudomonadota bacterium | reverse complement strand
TTTTGGCGGCCCTGGGCATGGGACCGTCCGTGCTGCAAAAGCCGGCGCTGGATCTGCTCAGTGAAAAAGCGACGATGGTTCTGACCAATGTTCCCGGCCCACAACAGCCGCTTTACCTGGGCGGTGGCCAGGTAAAACAAATGATTTTCTGGGTACCACAAAACGGCAGTATCGGCATGGGTGTCAGCATCCTGAGCTACAACGGCAAGGTGTTTTTTGGCGTCATTACCGACCGCAAACTCGTGCCTCAGCCCAAGGAAATCATCAAGCGCTTCAAACCCGAGTTCGAAAACCTCGTCTACCTCAGCCTGATGCTCCCGGTCGCCGATCCCGGTGCGGCACAACTCGCTGAAGAACTCATCAGCAAGAATTAATGTTGATAATTTTTCCGCTGAGGACGCTGAATATTTCTTAACGCTGGTAATTTTTCCGCTGAGGATGCAGAAGACGCTAAATGTTTCTGAAATGCAAGCTTCGGCGGAGGTCGCTACGCCATCACGGTCTGTAAAATCTGAAAGCTATAATTGAACGGGTTTTACCCAGCTTGATTAGAAATCTTGCCAAAATGGTTATCACTGGTGGTAGTCAGTAGCTCATAGCAATAAACTTTTGCGTCTTTAGCGTCTTTAGCGGAAAAAAAATTCAAACCACCCGACTATTCAAGCGGTGATGTCAAAGTGGCTTCTACAAACGAATCCGCTAACCCAGAAATATTCAGCGTCTTTAGCGTCTTTAGCGGAAAAATACAATACAGCTGTTTTGCAAGTGTCAATCAACCCTAGCCCGCCAGGATCAGGCGCCGGCAGTGTTCTCCCAGGTTCCGGGTGGCGGCGCCAAACGACCGGAAACGCTCATCCTGGGTTTGACCGTGATAAAAACGATAATAAATTTGCTGTAAAATCACTGCGTTGCGGAAATAACCGAAGACCAGATAGAACAAAAATCCAGCGGTGTCACGCCCGGTAAGTTCGCTGTAAAGCGCTAGAATTTCAGTCCGGGTCAGCATCCCTTCAGCCGTGGAGGGCTGCATCTGCAAGGCTTTCAAATAAGGCGGATCATCCGGCTCAATCCAGTAGGCAAGCGCGTTGCCCAGGTCCATCAGCGGTTCACCCAGGGCACAGATTTCCCAGTCCAGCACAGCCCGTATTGCGGTCGGGTCCCGATTACTGAGGATGATGTTGTCAATCCGATAATCCCCATGCAGGATGGCGTGATTACCACTCTCGGGTGGTTTGTTGGTCTCGAGCCAATGGCGAACATCGCTGAATTCATCCACATCAGGCGTTATGACCCGTTGGTAACGGCCATTCCAACCCAGGACCTGGCGCTGCATATACCCTTTGGGCTGGCCGAAGTCCTCCAGTCCCGCAGCGCGGTAATCCACCTGGTGCAGCTCGATCAGCTTTTCCCAGAACTGCCGGCACAAGCGCCGCGTGTCGGCGGGGGTGAAGCCCCAATCAGCCGGAATCGTTTGCTTGATGACCTGCCCCTCGACTTTTCGCATGACGTAGAACTCAGAGCCAATGACCGATTCGTCATCGGTGTAATAAAGTGTATCCGGAACCCAGGGATAGACCGGTTTGAGCGCATTCATGATCCGGTACTCACGGATCATGCTGTGCGCCGACTTCGCCTTGGTGCCGAAGGGTGGACGGCGCACTACAAGGTCTTCGGCAGCGTACTTGAGGCGGTAGGTCAGGTTCGAATTACCACTGGCAAATTGGCTGATTTCAGGCCGTCCGTCCAGCCCCGGAATCACCTCTTTAAGGCGCCTGTCCAGCGCCTGCCAGTCCAGTTCTTCGCCGCTGCGGACCGGTGCCGTTGGATTACCCTGAGTAATCATCGTCATCACTTAGCCAAGCGTTAAACCACCATCCATGATCAGTGTAGTTCCCGTGGTATAAGCGGCACCTGGCGAAACCAGGTACAACACCCCGCCGACCATGTCTTTGGGCTGCCCCGCCCGGGGCACGGGCAAGCCGGACAGTTGTTTCTGGATGCCGGGATTCTCCACCAGGGCAGCGGCAAACCGGGTTTCGACAATGCCTGGCAAAATGGCGTTGACCCGAATACCCATCTTCCCGTATTCCTTGGCGAACGATTTCGTCAGGCTGATCAGTCCGGCCTTGGTCATCGCATAGACAGCCTGTCCGGCTAATGAAACCAGGGCAGCTACGGACGCAACATTCACCACGCTGCCGCCCCCGCTTTGCGCCATCAGCGGTACCGCCCGGCTCATCATGTAGTACGGACCTTTCAGGTTTACCTCTACCGTCTTGTCAAAGGCAGCGGGTGGAAGTTCCGCGGCCGGTCCGAAAAAAGGATTGGTGGCCGCGTTGTTGATCAGGATGTCCAGCCTGCCGAAATCTTTGCGGACGCCCTCGATGAGGTTTTCGATTTCATCCAGATGTCCCGCATGACACGCCCGTGCAACGGCTTGACCACCATCGGCGATGATGGAATCAGCCACTTCCTGCACGCTATCTTGTTGGCGGCTGCTCAACACGACTTCCGCTCCGCAGGCCGCCAAGCCCCGGGCAATAGCCTCTCCAATACCTCTCGAGGCACCGTTAACGACCGCTACTTTTCCTTCGAGATTAATTTCGTTCAATGATTTTCTCCTTAACAGGTACTAATGTTCATCAATAATTTTTTGGCGAAACCGTCGCATGCCCTTGATCCAGCGGTCGTGGTCATTTGCCTTGCGCTGAACATAGGTGCTTACCTGGGGGTGTGGCAGCACCAAGAATTGTTTACCCTGGATACCCGCCAGGATGCAATCTGCTACGTACTCCGCGCTGAGCACACCATCCACGTCATTACCGCCAAAGCCGCGCGTCCCATCTTCAATTTCGGTATCTTCATCGAAACCGATCAGGCGCGTCGCAACGGCCTGCGGGCAGACCAGGCAGACCTGGATGCCGTCGTTACCGTGCGTAATGGCTAATGATTCGGCGAAGGCAACGGCGGCGTGTTTGCTGGCGGTGTAAGCAGCCTCGCCAATCTGGCAGAGCAGTCCGGCGGCGGATGCGATGTTGACCAGGCAGCCGCCGCCCCGGCTGATCATGCGTGGCACCAGGACACGTGCAGCATAGACATGCGCCATCAGGTTGATATCTATACAGGCGCGCCAGCGATCATTGCTGGCAGAGGCTGCACCATCCGGACCGTCACCAAAAGCCACCCCCGCATTGGAGACGAACAGGTCGACCGGCCCCATCTCCCGCTCAACCCGATCCACGGCTGAAACAATTTCCTCTTCATGAGAAACGTCAACGCGCAAAGCAAGACCGTCCACTTCCCCCGCTACCCTGGCAGCGGCCTCCATGTCCAGGTCCGCAATGACCAGCCGGGCGCCTTCGCTATGGAGCGCC
>JADFKH010000251.1 GCA_022565025.1 Pseudomonadota bacterium | reverse complement strand
CCAAGTATTGGAACTAGGTTTGGCACGCAATTTGCAACGATTTTTTGATGACTATATCAACCATACTTATTGACCTCTGGTGTATTCACCAAGGGGTCGAAAATTTCTAGGAAACTTCAGCTGGCTAATTAGGTTACTTTTTATTTTTGCTTGCTTCCGGTGAGTGATCAACGCTTCGGAGACAGGCATATATGACCCCGGACCGGGGTTTATTACATGGGCCAGAAGTCAGTGTTGGGACTCCTGCAATCGCGCAAGAGCACTCCTACATATGTACAATGAGCGCCTGCATTTAAACCTGAAGGAACTGGCATATGAACCTGCACCGTACGGCGGTTTATCCCGGCACTTTTGATCCGATTACCAATGGCCACATTGACCTGGTTGCGCGTGCTGCACGTGTTTTTTCCAAGGTGATCGTCGCTATTGCCGAGAGCCCGCACAAGCAACCACTGTTGAGCCTGGACGATCGGATTATGCTGAGCCGCAATGAGTTGAGCGGGCTGAAAAATGTTGAAGTTCTGGGCTTCAGTAATCTGCTGGTGGAATTTGTGCAGCAGGTTGGCGCAGGTGTCCTTGTCCGGGGGTTGCGGGCTGTTTCCGATTTCGAATACGAATTCCAACTGGCCAGCATGAACCGGCACCTGGCGCCGAATGTGGAGACCCTTTTCCTGACGCCAGACGAGGAATACGGTTTCATTTCATCATCCTTGGTGAAGGAGATCGCACGGCTGGACGGTGACGTGTCCGAATTTGTAAGCGATGAAGTCCGGCAGGCCATGCGCCGCCGGTTTGCAGAAATGGAGTAGGCTATTGGCACTCAAAATCACCGATGAGTGCATTAATTGCGATGTCTGCGAGCCTGAGTGTCCGAATGAGGCCATTTATCAGGGCGTCGAGTTTTACGAAATCGATCCGCTGAAATGTACCGAGTGCGTGGGCCATTTTGACACGCCCCAGTGCGTTGAAGTGTGCCCGGTTGAATGCATTCCCAAGGATCCGGATCAACAGGAAACCGAGGAACAATTATGGGAAAAGTACCGTCGGTTGACCAGCCAGGCCGAATTGTGACAAAGCGGGTCCTGACCCTGCTTGTTGCGCTGCTTACCAGCGCGCCAGCCATGTCTGCAAACTTCGAGCCCGAGTGGGGCAGGCACGGCATGGTGGTCACTTCCGTCAGTCCGGCTGCAGCTGCCGGCCAACAAGTTCTGGAAAACGGTGGTAACGCAGTTGATGCGGCCATCGCCACCGCGTTCGCCGCTGCGGTGGCGCATCCATTCAGTTCGGGATTGGGTGGCGGCTTGTTCGCGCTTGTCCACGATGCGCGTGATGGTAAAACCAGGTCCCTGGACGCGCGTGAAACAGCACCCGCTTCAGCCACTGCGGAGTTCTATGCAAAAAACCCACAAAGCATCCGTAGCGGTGCGCGTTCAGTCGGCGTGCCCGGTTTCGTGCAGGGAGTTCATGCCCTTCACCAAAAATACGGCTCAATGCCCTGGAAAGACCTGATTGAGCCGGCGATCAAACTGGCTGAACAGGGTGTAGAGGTCAGTATCTGGCACCGCAACATGGTTTCTCGTGCCGTTGCCAGGCTGGAGGATTACCCGGAAACACGCCGCATCCAGACCGTCGACGGACTGGCGCCGCCGTTGGGTTGGAAACTGGTCCAGGCCGATCTCGCCAAAACGCTGCGTCTGATCCAGGAAAATGGCGAAAAAGCCCTCGCGGTCGGGGCCATTGCGTCGAAGATAGAACAGGCTACCGGCGGCGCCGTGACCGAACTGGACCTGGCTCGCTACGAGGTAAAGTGGCGCGAGCCGGTGCGGGGCTCCTACCGGGGCTACGACATTTTCAGCATGCCGCCCCCCAGTTCCGGCGGCGTGTTGCTGGTGCAGATGCTCAACGTGCTGGAGCGATTTGACCTGGCCGCGTTGGGCAAGGATTCCAGCGAATACATTCACCTGCTTGCAGGCGTGATGAAGCTGGCTTTTGCGGACCGTGCCGCGTACTTGGGGGATATTGATTTTTACCCGGTGCCGGTAGAGCGCCTGATCTCTGCAGGCTACGCGGGCCAGCAGGCAGCCCGGCTCAACCCGGAAGGTCAGCCACGGGTTGGTGTCGAATTCAAGCAGTTGCCCGATGACGCAGGGACGACCCAAATTTCGGTCATGGACCGTTACGGCAATGCCATTGCACTGACCCAGAGCATCAATACCATCTTCGGGTCCAAGATCACGGTGCCGGGAACAGGTATTATTTTGAACAACCACATGGACGATTTTTCCATCGGCCCCGAGCTGCCCAACGCTTGGGAAGCGGTGGGTTCCACGGCCAATTCAGTAGCACCCGGCAAGCGTCCTCTGTCGTCCATGACACCCACCGTTGTTTTGCAAGACGGTAGGGCCGTCATGGTGGTGGGTTCAGCCATGGGTACCCGGATCATCACCGCCGTCCTGCACTCACTGATCAACACCATTGATTTCGGTTTCGATCCCCAGCGGGCTGTGAACGCACCGCGCTTTCACCACCAGTGGAAGCCGGACCGGCTGTCACTGGAGCCGGAGTTTCCGCTGGATGTGCGGCGCCGGCTGGAAGCGTTGGGATACGAACTGCAGGAGCGGTCCATCATGGGTGCCGCGCAGCTCATTCTTTTTGACCGGGAAAGCTGCATTTTCTGGGGCGGCGCAGATGGCCGGCGGGACAGTGGATCCGCTGGGGTCAATATTGGCGAGGTGCCAGTGCCTTCAGCGGAAGTTGTTTGTCAGGGCGCGGTTCGCAATAGGGCTGTGCCCATTCACTGAACCGGAGAAAAAGATGAGAAAGATTTTGGCAACTACCATCCTCGGAACCGCGCTGTCGGTTTCTGCGCAGGCCCAAATTTCCTGGGAGGAGGTCGACCGCCTGGCTGCTGACGCACAAACTCAGGTTGTAGAGTGGCGGCGCTGGTTTCATGAAAACCCTGAACTCAGCAACCGGGAGTTCAATACTTCGGCCCGGGTGGCCCGGATACTGACCGGCATGGGTCTGGAACCGAAGACTGGCATTGCACATACCGGTGTGTTTGCCATTATCGAGGGTGGAAAGCCCGGCCCGCTGGTGGCCATCCGTGCCGACATGGACGGGCTGCCCGTGACTGAAGAAACCGGGCTGCCATTCGCCTCCGTGGCACGTGGTGAATACAACGGCCAGGAAGTTGGCGTGATGCATGCCTGTGGGCATGACAGCCACATGGCCATGGTGCTGGGTGCTGCCAGCGTACTGAATGCCATAAAAGAACAACTGCCGGGCTCAGTCATGCTGATTTTTCAGCCCGCCGAGGAAGGCGCGCCGGCAGGCGAAGAAGGTGGCGCTGAACTGATGCTTAAACAAGGGCTCTTCACGCAGCACAAGCCCGAGGCGGT
>JADFKH010000067.1 GCA_022565025.1 Pseudomonadota bacterium | reverse complement strand
ATCCTGTTGCTTGCCTCCGTTGCTTCGTGGGTGATCATTTTCCGTAAACGCCAGATATTGGCAAAAGCGGAAAAGGAAGCAGTGGTGTTTGAAGAGCGCTTCTGGTCCGGCACGGACCTGACCCAGTTGCACGAAAGTATTACCGGCGCTCACCGGCTCACCAGCGGCATGGAACGTATTTTCGATTCTGGTTTCGCCGAGTTCCTGCGCATGCGCCAGCAGGGAAGAATGTCACCCAATGAGATGGTTGAAGGCGCCCAGCGCTCCATGCGCATCGCGCTGACACGCGAGACGGAGGAGCTGGAGCACCACCTGAATTTCCTGGCCACCGTCGGTTCCACCAGCCCATACATCGGCTTATTCGGTACGGTGTGGGGCATTATGACTTCCTTTCACCAGTTGGCCAGCGTCAACCAGGCAACCATCGCGATGGTGGCTCCGGGAATTTCCGAAGCACTGATTGCCACCGCCATGGGCCTGTTTGCAGCCATACCGGCGGTGATTGGTTACAACCGCTTCTTGAACCAGGTCAATCGCCTGGAAGTACGCTACGACAACTTCAAGGAAGAGTTTTCCAGCATCCTGCAACGCCAGGCGCATAAACTCAGCGAGGAGTAGGGTCTCATGGAATCCAGGGGACGCCGCCGTCCGATGGCAGAAATTAACGTCGTACCGTATATCGACGTGATGCTGGTTCTGTTGGTTATTTTCATGATCACCGCGCCCATGCTCAATCTCGGCGTTGAAGTGGAACTGCCCGAGGCGGATGCCGAACCCATGGACACCCAGCAAAGTGGCGAGCCCTTGGTGGTGACGGTGTTGCGAAACGGTGATCTCTACCTGAACGCCGGTGGGGATCTCGACGGCACGGCCAGCGGCTTGATCGATCCACAAACCCTGGTGACGACGGTGTCGGCCATCGTCCGGCGCAACCCGAAGATACAGGTGCTGGTGGGCGGTGATGAGCGGGTCAACTACGGGCGGGTATATAACGTCATGGTCCTGTTGCAAAAAGCCGGGGTGACCAAGATAGGGCTGATGAGCGATCCCCTGGATGCAAGTCTGGGAGGGGAGCAGGATTCCACAGAATAAATGTTTTCCCGGCACGAAATTGGCGCCATATTTCGGGCCTTCGGCCTGGCCATCGGCATCCATGTCCTGATGGCGGCGCTGGTAGTGTTGAGCACGATGAAATGGGAGCCGTTCCGTAAACCACAGAACCTGGGCCTGACCATCGAGGCCGTAATTGTGGATACCAGTGAAATCCGCAAGCAACGCGAAGCGGCAAAACGGGCAGCGGAAACCGAAGCTCTGCGCCGGCAAAGAGCTGAGCGTCTGGAGCAGCAGAAGAAGCGGGAGGCCGAGCACAAGGCCCAGCAGGATCTGGAAGCGAAACAGCGGCGCGAGCTGGAACTCGAGGCGCAGCGCAAACGCGATGCACAGGATCGCTTGCAAAGATTGCGCATGGAGCGGGAACGAATGCGGGAGGATGAACGCCTGAAACAGCAACAGGCACTGGAGGATATCCGCAGGCAGAGGGAAGCCGCGGATGAACAGCGCAAACGGGAGGAAGAGCGGCTCAGGCAGATTGAAGCTCGCCGGCAGACCGAGGCGGTAGAACAGCGCCGCCGCTTGGAGGCAGCGCAACGCCAGCAGCAGGTCGAGGCTGAGCAGCGCGAATTCCGCGCCGGTCAGGTGGCCTCGCACAGAGAAGAATATCAGATGGCCATACAATCAGTAGTTACGGAGAACTGGTTGCGCCCGCCCACAGCGCAACCCGGATTGAGGTGTATTTTGAAAATCATCCAGATCCCCGGTGGTGAGGTTATTTCCGCTGCCATTGCGGGCCAATGCACCGGCGACCAGGCGACGCGCCGATCCATCGTGGCGGCGGTCGAACGGGTCGGTATACTGCCCTATCGCGGGTTCGAGGACGTTTTTCAACGTGAAATCGACTTTCATTTTATTTACGACGGTGACTGACAAAGTGAAAAAATTATTTATTTTTCTGATCGTTCTGATGGCCAGCGAGGCAGTTCATGCCCAGCTCCAAATCGAAATCATCAGCGGCAATCCCAGTGCCCTGCCCATCGCGATTGTGCCCTTCCAGTGGGAAGATGCCACGCCGCCCCCGATAAACTCTATGGATGAGATTATCTCCGGCGACCTGTACCGTTCCGGCCTGTTCGACCCGATGGATACGGCAGACATGATGGAACGGCCGGTTGACGAAGAGTCCATACGGTTCGGGACCTGGCGTTTACTGAAAGTGGACTACCTCTTAATCGGCAGCGTGCGCACCCCGGCTGATGGGCAGGGACATGAGTTGATCTACCAGTTATTCGATGTGCACACGCGCGAACGCCTCTTGTCGCAAATCACCACCGTCGGCCCCGGTGATCTGCGCTATGGCGCACATCGCGTAGCGGATGCGATCTACCAAACCCTGACCGGGGTGCCCGGCGCCTTCGCGACCCGGATCGCCTACATTACAGCCACCGGCTTTGGTGCGGATTTACGTTATGAACTGGTGGTGTCGGATGCGGATGGTTTCGGACCGCAGTCTGTGGTGGGTTCACCGGAGCCCCTGCTTTCTCCTGCCTGGTCTCCGGATGGAAAGAAACTTGCTTACGTATCTTTTGAGAAAGGAAATTCGGCCATCTACCTGCAGGACGTTGCGACCGGTTCGCGGGAATTGATTTCAGGCGGAAAAGGCATTAACGGCGCTCCGTCGTTTTCACCGGATGGCCGCAAGATGGCCATGACGCTGTCCCGTACCGGCAATCCTGAAATCTACATTCGGGACATGGCGACCGGCCGCTTGACCCAGCTGACACAGCACTGGGCCATCGATACCGAACCCGTCTGGGCGCCGGATGGGAAGTACATCTATTTCACCTCGGACAGGGGCGGAAAGCCGCAGATCTATCGTGTCGCACCGACTGGCGGAAAACCCGAAAGAGTCACCCTGGAGGGTGACTATAACGCCCGGGCGAGCATTGCGCCCGATGGACGCAGAATAGCAGTAGCACATGGAAGAGGAAACGAGTATCGTATAGCGATCTGGGATATTGAAACCGAACGATTTACAATCCTCACACCCGGTGTATTGGACGAATCGCCCAGCTTCGCACCCAATGGAAGCATGGTGCTGTACGCAACCAGGGAAGGGACACGCGGCGTACTGTCTGCCGTGTCCGCCGATGGAAGTGTACGCCAGCGGCTGATATTGAGTGAGGGAGACGTTCGGGAACCCGCATGGTCACCCGTAATCAGGTAGACTAGTCGCAGATTTTTGGAAAACGATGCCGTAGACAACGGCTTCAAGATAAAAACCAGGAGGAAAGAATGAAAAACGTGTGGCAATTGACTCTCGCAATGATTATTGCACTGGCATTGACAGCCTGCCAGACAACACCAGAGGTTGTACCAGAGCCCACCCCAGAGCCGGAGCCGGAGCCCCCAACTGAAGTGGTAACACAGGCAGCCCCGGATCCACACGATTACACGGATTCACGTAATCTTGATAATCCGGAAAGCATGCTTTCCAAACGGATTATCTATTTCGATTTTGACAAGTCGACAGTGCTTCCGGAATTTCGCGGTATAGTGTCTGCACATGCGGCGTATGCAGCATCGCACTCCAGCGCCAGGGTAACGCTTGAAGGCCATGCCGATGAACGCGGAACGCGTGAATACAACCTCGGCCTTGGTGAGCGTCGCGGCAACGCCGTGATGGCGCTGATGTCCGCACAGGGCGCCATGGGCAGCCAGTTGGTTGTCGTGAGCTACGGTGAAGAACGGCCCACCTGCCGCGTCAGCGACGAGGATTGCTGGTCACAGAACCGTCGTGTGGAGATTGTCTACACCGCCCAATGAGCATGGTTCGACGTTTTTCTAACAGGGTATCGATGGCCAGCCTAACGCTGGCCATCATTGTTTCTGTCCCGGCTTCGGCACAGAATGCCGATCAGTCAGTGATGGCGAACCTGGTAATCCAGGTACAGGAATTGCAGGACGAAGTCCGCAACTTGCGTGGGCAGCTGGAAGAGCAAAGCCGGGAACTGGGAAATTTGAAGCGCCGCCAGCGCGACCAGTACCTGGACCTGGATCAGCGCCTGTCCGATATGCGCAACAGCCAGCCCGTGACCACTGGCGGCCAACCACAGGTAGCCGGTAGCTTCGTCCAGGGCAGCACAGAGCTCGCGCCCACGGAAGATGCCCCGGAAGTGCGTGCACCCTTGACTGGCGCGTCAACCGTCACCGCAATTACACAGCCGTTGGCACAGAGCCAGACAGCGGCCTCGACAGCCGCAGAGGAAAAAGCTGCCTACGACCGGGCTTTCCAGTCGCTCAAGGATTTACGCTACGCGAACGCCGCCGAAAAATTCCAGTCATTCCTGGATCGCTATCCCAATAGTGATTATTCAGATAATGCGCAATACTGGCTGGGCGAATCCTACTACGTGACCCGCAATTACGACATTGCTCTGACGGCCTTTCAGGAACTGATGGACCGTTATCCGGACAGCCCGAAAGTGCCGGATGCGCTGCTGAAAATGGGTTACACCCATTACGAGTTGAAGCAATGGGACAGCGCCCGCGCAGCTCTCACCCAGGTGCAGGATAGCTACCCCAACACCACGCTGGCCCGGCTGGCCGAAAGCCGACTTCGTGGTATGCGGATGGAAGGCCATTATTAGAATCCGCTTGGAGATAAGTGGGTTATTCTTTGTTTTCGAAGTGTGTACCGGCGTACGCAAGGTATTCTGATCGGTTCATGCCACGTGCGTTTGCCCTTATGTCGATGATTTGCAGGTTTGCCTCTTTGATGGTGATGTTAATTCGCCTTGCAGGGCCAAGTAAGGATTCGATATCAACATCCGCATAGGCGATCATCGCAGTCCCCGCATCCCCGTGAAAGTCAGATAAATCGACAATTTCAGTCGGCAGGGGGATTGTTTGCTTGCCGGATACCAGGCCTTCTGCATGAAACAGTATCGCCTCTCGGGCATTATCAACAGCGTTTTCAACGGTATCGCCTTGGGAAAAGCAGCCTGGGAAATCGGGTACTGTCACTCCAAACTGCTGGTGGTCATCCGTATGCAAAATGATCGGATATCTCATAAAACCTTCCATTCACCCACTGGACTTCCACTCCCAGCCTGCGACCCTGAATATATTTCTGAGGGTTCCAATTGGGATATCTTTCATGGGATGGGCAACGGTTACAAGGCGTCCATTTGCATGCTTGTATTGGTGATGGCTGCCTTTCACGCCTCGCAATTCAAATCCATCTCGAATTAATTTGATGATGACTTCACGGCTTTTCAATTATACACACTTATAAGTATTCATGTATCAGTTGATGTCCGTATGTAGATTACTTGGTGTTGATCAGAAGCCATGAAGGAAATTACGTCGAATTCCTGTAATCCATGCCGCTTGTGAATAACAAGGCGTTTACAATAGGGACATGCCAGCAGTCGAAAAAAAATCACGCATCCCGGAATCCCGCGAGGGCAGGTTGAAAATCACTGAGATTTTCCATTCTCTGCAGGGTGAGGCATTGCAAACCGGGTTGCCCACCGTGTTCGTGAGGCTGACGGGTTGTCCCCTGCGCTGTGTGTACTGTGATACCGAGTATGCTTTTTACGGCGGACAGTGGCTGCACTTCGATGACATACTCGCTGAAATTCGCAAATATGAAACGCCTTATGTCTGCGTCACCGGAGGGGAACCACTGGCCCAGAAGCGCTGCGCGGAGTTGTTGAAGCTGCTGTGTGACGAGGGCTTCAAGGTTTCACTCGAAACCAGTGGCGCGATCGATATCAGCCAGGCAGATCAGCGCGTGAGCCGGGTGATGGACCTCAAGACTCCCGGCTCAGGTGAAGTGGAAAAGAACCTCTGGAGCAACCTCGAAGAACTGGGCAGACACGACCAGATAAAATTCGTGATTTGCTCGCGCGAAGATTATGAGTGGGCCAGAGAGCAGCTGCGCCAGAGGAAACTGGATGAGTATTGCGAAGTTCTGTTTTCGCCAGCTTGGGGCCAGGTGGATGCGGAAGAACTGGCGGGATGGATCCTGGAAGACCACTTGCCGGTTCGATTCCAACTGCAGCTGCACAAAATTCTTTGGGGCGACACGCCCGGAAAATAGAGCAGCCTGGATTCATGAATGAATCAACCAAAGCCGTCATTCTGGTTTCTGGCGGGCTGGACTCCGCCACGGTGCTGGCCATGGCGAAAGCTCAGGGTTTCGAGTGTCACGCACTGGCCGTGGACTATGGACAGCGCCACCGCTCCGAGCTCAACGCGGCTGCCAGGGTGGCAGACGCCAACGGGGCAAAGCTCAAGATCCTGCCGCTGGATCTGCGCGCCATCGGAGGCTCGGCACTGACTGATGACATCGACGTTCCGGAAGAGGAAACCCCCGGAATCCCGATCACCTATGTCCCCGCACGCAACACCATCATGCTCTCACTCGCCCTGGCCTGGGCCGAAGTGCTGGGCTGCGACGATATCTTCATCGGCGTAAACGCGGTGGATTATTCCGGCTACCCGGACTGCCGCCCCGAGTTCATCGCGGCCTACCAAAAGATGGCCCGGCTGGCGACCCGGGCCGGCGTGGAAGGCGGTAAAGTCACCATCCACACCCCCCTGATCGACCTGACCAAGGCCAAAATTATCCGTCGGGGCTTTGAGCTTGGCGTCGATTACAGCCTGACCGTTTCCTGTTATCAAGCAGACAGCGCGGGGCGCGCCTGTGGTGTCTGTGACTCCTGCCGCATCCGCAAGGAAGGTTTCAGGTCTGCGGGTATCTCCGACCCCACGAGATACGGCTGAAATTACCCAATTCCCTTGAGCCAGCAGGGAATTTCACCTACAATTCCGCCTCCTTCCCGGAGGGCCGTTAGCTCAGGTGGTAGAGCACCGGACTTTTAATCCGATGGTCATAGGTTCGAGTCCTATACGGCCCACCATTCTTTTATTCACGTTTGTAAATAGCTAAGTAAATTGACCCACTACTGGGATACGGAACTCGAACCCCAAGCCTTCTTGCATTTCTTTTAATATGCATAAGAAAAGGCGACTTCGATATTCGAAGCCGCCTCTATCTTTTTTGAATTTAGTAATTTTGGAGGTGATCAGTCGTCGCCACCACCTGATACTTCTTCTTCAACGGTATCAACAGCGTCTTCAACGGTGTCTTCTACCGCATCAGCTGCTTCGACCATTGCTTCATCAGCAGCGCCTGCTGCTTCATCAACTGCATCTGCCGCATCTTCGGCAACTTCTTCCACTGCGTCCGCGGCGTCATCAGCGGCTACTTCGACAACGTCGTCAGCAGCTTCTTCTACCGCATCAGCTGCCTTGTCCATTGCTTCATCAACCGCGTCGGCCGCTTGCTCGGTCATAGCACTTTCATCACGATCTGATCCTTTGTCCGAACACGCACCGATTCCCAAAGCTGCCGCGAAAGCAATACTCAAAAGGAATTTATTAGAAAGTAGGTATAATTTCATTGGTCCCGTCTCCCGTTGATTTTGAGAGCTTACCTCATATTCTGTGCTTATTCACCGAAATTGTCCAGACTTGGCTCATTTGGTGGCACGGCTGGAAATTTATTCTGGGGTCGGACCAGCGCAACCCGTTGTATTTTATTCTGGGTTATTCTGGGGTCGGACCAGCGCAACCCGTTGAGGAGTAAAGTAACTGACAACAATTCAAGGCGTTTTCCGATATTAGACACCCCAAATTGCGCCTAAACTGATCGTTTTAAACACATTGATCTTCAAGTCAAAATATGCCAAGAGCAAATCGCTTTTATGTCCCTGGCGGAGTCTGGCACATCACACATCGATGTCATAACCGGGACTTTTTGCTGAAATTTGATCAAGACCGTTTACGCTGGAAATATTGGCTATTTCAAGCCCGAAAGCGGTTCGGTCTGTCGGTATTGAACTACATCGTTACCTGTAACCACATCCACCTGCTCGTGCGCGATATCGAAGAGCATTCTATTGCCAAGAGCATGCAATTGATTTCCGGTCGTGTCGGCCAGGAATACAACCAGCGTAAGTCAAGAAAGGGAGCCTTTTGGGAAGATCGTTATTTTGCAACCGCAATTTGTTCTGACGAGCATTTATTTCAGTGTCTTGTATATATTGACTTGAACATGGTGCGCGCTGGCATTGTCTCGCATCCTTCACAATGGAAGGTCTCCGGATATAACGAGATCCAGTCACCTCCTGTGCGCTACCGTATTATTGATTATGGTTCCCTACTCGAGTTGGGTGGGTTCACTGACATTGCAACGTTCAGGGCACGGCATCGACAATGGGTAGAATTCAGCCTGAGCAGCGGTCAAGCCGACCGCGAGCCGCACTGGACAGAATCAGTGGCAGTTGGGCCTGAAAGCTTCATTGCAGAAATGAAGTCACAACTCAACACCAGGATCTACCATCGATCAATCACACAAACCGCAAGCGACACATTTGTGATTCAGGACGCAGATTGTTTAGAGGCCGAAAACTTAATCGAAATGGGCCTTTTAAGATGTAATTTAGCGCAATATTCTATTGATTAATTAGTTAATACAATAAGTTATGTGGGTCCGACCCTATAACTTATAACTCCCCCTGTTGTCGCAGCCCTGAGGCTCACTTTACTCGGAGTCGCCGTTCCTTATATTCCGTTTCAGGAAATGGATCTCCTGCTCCAACCTGCCGGCCATCCAGAGTGACTACGGGCTCCGAATTCCATCGGAAACTCTCAAGAGCGATCAGGATCAATGCCAGCACACAGCTCATTCGGAGCCATCTCTTGACACTCGGGGAGGTGCTGATACGGGTTAGGACCCTGGGAAACCGAGTCAGTCCACGTGCGACCACCAGTCCCAACAATAGTGCAAAGACAGGGATGACCACCGCTCCTTCGCGAGCGTAACCAAAGAAGGCCAGGGTGGTGATGACTTTTGTGGCAAGAAAGAGCATCCAGGGAATCAGCGCCTCTTCGCGACGCCCGACCCAGAGCCCCAACAGGACGACTGCAAGCCCGGCCCAGCGCCAGAGGGCGACACCGGCTCCCCCTTCGGGTACCACCAGATCGACCAGTCCGCGGATCCCGGAAATCCCCAAAGGCAGGTTGTAGCCGGTAAAGCCCAGCGTGACACCTGCCCAGAAGATACGCATCTTGCTCAACGCCAGTGACAGATAGTCGCCTGGATGGTTCACGATCCAGTGCCAACCGAGACGGTACCCGTGGTTCACGATCTCCAGGTGTGGCGGGTAACAGAAAGTCAGCTCAGGTGGTGGAAGACCCATTATCAGAAACCCCGGATAACGCGATGACCCGCCTGCTAAAGGCGGCGAAGCCTCCAAGGGAGCGCGCGTGAACCCCCCAGTCGCCTGTGGATTATTGGCAAGATAGAAATTGAGACCGCCGTAAAGCGCTACAAAAGGGTATGTTGCGATTGGTTCGGGACGCGAACCGAAAGCATCCTCGATAATCTGAAAGTCCTGCCCCGTCACCTCTGTCCCGCCTCGCAGGGCAACGGTAGCAGCCACGAAGTTGCTAATCGGGCGCCGGCAAAACGCCGGCAGCGCCACTCGTTCCCGGGCCGCCTCGTCGCTCCATCGGAGTTCTCCCAAAGCCTGCTCCAACTGGAGAAACACCCGCTCTGTCGCGCTGTTTGTGGGTAGCGGCTCCTGGTTGAACCGCTCGATCTGCGACCAGATGTGCAGCTGCCAAGGAATCAAGGGCAGCGTAAAAAGCGTCAACATGAGAACGCCCCGACCCAGGCTTCGTTTCCATGCCCCTTCCTGGCCGGGTAACCGCGCCCAAGCCCAGATCAGGTAGGCCGAAACCAGAGCAAAGAAGAGGACATGTTCGACACGGATCAGGCAAGCCAGACCGTGGAGTGTTGACCAGAAAAGAAGGGTATGCAGTTGGGGCCGGTGCCGGATCGACTGCCAAAGAGTGAAGCTGGCCATCACCAACAGCAAATAGGGGGTTTCGCTGTTGAGTGAGGTGGACAAGATCATCAAGCCGGTCGAGGCGGCGGTGACGAAAGCGGCGATGACGGCAACTCTGAGACCGAAAGACCGCAAAACCGCCAAAAAGAACAGTGCGACAGCTGCCGCACCAAAAATAGACCAGATTAGCTTGAGCAACAGCAAGCCACTCTCTTGCCCGTTCCAGAGAAAGGCGACCACGTAAGCGACCCCGGGCGGCCGCAGCGGTATGCCTAGATCGAAAGGGCGGGATGACTGGATCGCTTGTGCATAATCCAGCCAGGTTTTGGTATCCCCCTTGTAGTAAGGATCGTAGGAGCCGGCTGCGTCGGGAATGGTCTGGAGGAATAGAACCCGCAAACCCAGAGCCAGAACAAAGAGAAGAAGACCGAGCCAGAGCACCCGACCTGACCCATTCCCCTCTAAACCCGACATATGTATATCCAAAAGCTTTGAACTGGGTAAATATTCACTACCGGGCACGGCTGTGTCAAATGCACGGCCGAGGAAACTGCTCTGAATTGCTAAACTAATCCGACACTCCGTGAGGATAGATAGCATCAAAGCTATATTGCCAGAAACCCACGGTTATTGTGAATCCCTTCGCGCCAACTTCCCAGTAGATGATTCATCGGCACTTCATTATCGGCATCCACGCCCTGTACAGGGCGGTCCATTGCAAATCACAACGGTTAGCGCAGTGCAGACGGGTGGGGTTAGACTGGGCAATCCTAATGTAGGAGCGATCTGATGAAATACCTTCATACCATGGTTCGTGTAACCGAACTCGATGAATCGCTGGATTTTTACTGCAACAAGCTGGGGCTGGTGGAACTCAAGCGTACGGATGTTCCAGCAGGGCGCTTCACCCTGGTTTTCCTCGCTGCGCCGGGTGACGAGTCGGCCCAGGTCGAGCTGACCTGGAACTGGGATCCCGAGGAGTACACCAGTGGACGGAATTTCGGTCACCTGGCCTATGCAGTGGACAATATCTATGCGCTATGCCAGAAGCTGATGGATGCCGGCGTGACCATTAACCGTCCGCCACGTGACGGGTACATGGCCTTTGTCAGGTCTCCTGATGGCATCTCGATCGAGTTGTTGCAGCGTGGGGATCCCCTGCCGGTGAAGGAACCCTGGGCGTCGATGGAGAGCGTGGGGGTTTGGTAGGTGCTGGCAAACGTTAGCTAAATGGTATCCCAACGAAAACGCTCGGCTGCAAAGGCGTCGTCCGCCAGTGCTTTGAGGAGCTCATCGTCATTGTTGTCGATACGACGGAAATTCCGCTTTATTCGCACCCGGGCATCCCGCGTGAATACGCGCAGGATGTCGATTTCCCGCGAAGCGGCCTCAACGCCGCTGGCTTCGATTGAGGTCTGCACCCGGCTCAGCGTGCTGGCGAGCACGAACAGGTCGATCATGATTTCGGCCAGCCGCTTGATGGCGAACTGTTTACCGATTATGTTCTTGCCGTGCTTGCGCAAGATCCGGTCGGTCGCCCGGGCGAGGTAGCGGGTTTCAGTCTCAAATATCTCCGCCTGCGGTTGGATGGCCTCATGCAGGTTCTGAAGTTTCGAGGCGCCACCCAGCCCGGTTCTGAGCATGGCGTGTTTACGTCCATAATCAGAAAGTACGCCGAAGCCCTTGATCGGGTCGTTGAATACGTCTTTCATCAATGCGGCGAGTTCCCGCAACTGGCACGCCACATCGTTCATCGCGCTCAGCGCAATGAACAGCCGCAGGATCTCGTTGGTGCCTTCAAAAATTCGGTTGATGCGGCTATCACGCACGATGCGCTCGTAGGGATACTCACGCATGAAACCGTTACCCCCGGCGATCTGCAATGCTTCATCAGCGGTCCGCCAGAGGCATTCGCTGGCATACACTTTTGAGATCGCTGCCTCGACGGCGTATTCCTGATAACCGGCGTCAATCAGGCCGCCGACCATCGTGACCACCGCCTCAGAGGTGTAACACTCGACGATCATCTGGCCGACTTTCTCCTTGATCAGTCCATAACTCGAAATCGGCTCGCCGAAGGTTTTGCGCTCGTTAGCCTGTCGGGTCGCCAGTTCGATCAGGCGCTTCATGCCGCCAACTGAACCGCCACCCAGTCCGGTGCGTCCACTGTTCAGGATCTGCATGGCAACTTTGAACCCCTTTCCCGGCTCACCCAGCAGGTTTTTCTCGGGAACTTTCACATCATCGAACGACACCGTGGTGGTGGAACTCGCACGCAGCCCCATCTTGTCTTCGTGCGGGCCGATGCTCACTCCTTCCATATCGCCAGTGACGATAAATGCAGTCATCTTACCGTGCCCGTTGTCCGGCGCCGTGCGGGCGAACACGGTGAAGAAATTTGCGATGCCGCCATTGGTAATCCACAATTTGTTGCCGTTGAGTAGCCAGTGATCGCCCTGTTTCACGGCGGTGGTCTTGATGGCCGCTGCATCTGAGCCGGCGCCCGATTCGGTCAGGCAAAACGCTGCTATCTTCTCGCCGGTGGCGAGCCCGGGCATGAAACGCTGTTTTTGTTCCTCGGTACCGAACAACAAGAGGCCGCGCATGCCGATCGAGCTATGCGCGCCAATGGTCACCGCGACCGAGGCATCATGCCTGCCGACTTCCTGCAGGGTGCGTGAGTAGGCCATGTTGCCCAGTCCCATGCCGCCATAGGCTTCGGGGATGATCAGGCCAAACAGGCCGAATTGGCTGAGTTCTTCGATGAAATCTGCCGGCATTTCTCCCGCGACATCCCATATAGCGAAGTCCTCAGCGCGTGGGCCAAGCAGGTCTTCGATGGCGCCGGCAATCTCATGCAGTGTTGCTTTCTGGTCCGCTGTGAGGGCAGGGAAGGGGAACAGCACATCCTGTTCAATCTGCCCCATGCACAAGGAGCGCATGAAGCTGGTGGTTTCTTTGTCAGGCATGGTTTTCTCCTGGGGCCATTACATCCATGATACCGCCCCGATGGCTTGTCAGCGTCTGAATTTGTAAAACATCTCGATGTAGACGAAGATTATCAGTAACGTACCTAGCCCGCATATTGCACGAAGGCGGACGAAAATATGACTAATCATGAACAATTTTAGTAGCTTATGGCCAAAATGATGGTCCTGCGAAAAATACAGTTTGTCCTATCCGGTTTTGCAGCGCATCTGGCTTCACATTTCGGCCGATCCTTCGAAAACCATAGCTATGGCTATGCTTGTTCGAACGATCGACCAAACTGTATTGCCAGCTACA
>JADFKH010000250.1 GCA_022565025.1 Pseudomonadota bacterium | reverse complement strand
GCAGGATAAAGCGATCGCTGCATACCGGCAGGCTATCAGCCTGCAACCCAGCTTTGGTGATGCTTACTGGAGCCTTGCCAATCTAAAAACATTCCGCTTTGACGCTGACGATATCGAGGCCATGCGCAAGGAGATCGACAAAAACACCTGTAAACGGGAAGACTATTTCCACCTATGTTTCGCCCTGGGCAAGGCCCTGGAAGACCGGCGGCAATATGACGAATCGTTTCATTGTTACCGGCTCGGCAACAACTTGAAGAAAAAGCTCGAAGGCTATAACGCGGATAAGACCGAAGAAAGAACCCGGCGCATGCGGGGCATATGCAGTTACGAATTTTTGTCAGCGTCTTCTGGGAAGGGCGATCCGGCACCGGACCCGATTTTTATTGTCGGTTTGCCCCGTTCGGGTTCAACTTTGTTGGAACAGATACTGGCGAGTCACTCCCAGGTGGATGGCACCAAGGAACTGGTCTACATTCCCGCGATTGTCCGGCGTTTGGGCGGCAAAGTTAAAAAGTCCAAGATCTCACGCTACCCCGACATACTGGCCGAAATGAACCCGTCCCGGCTCCGGGAACTCGGCCAGGAATATATGGACCGAAGCCGTATCCAGCGAGCTGATGCGCCATTTTTTATCGATAAAATGCCGAATAATTTTATGCACATCGGGTTGATCCACCTGATCCTGCCCAATGCCAAAATCATCGATGCCCGCCGGCACCCTATGGCGGCTTGTTTCAGCAGTTACACACAACTGTTTGCCAGGGGCCAATCCTTTACCTACGGTCTCTCCAATATCGGACGATACTACCGAAACTATGTCGACATGATGGATCATTGGGACCTGGTGCTGCCCGGCAAGGTTTTACGGGTTCACTACGAACGGGTCGTATCCGATATCGAGACACAAGTCAGGCGTATGCTCGACCATTGCGGACTCGAGTTTGAAGAGGGTTGTTTACAGTTTCACCAGACTCAAAGGGCGGTGCGTACGGCGAGCTCGGAACAGGTTCGTCAACCCATTTACACCGCCGCGCTGGAACACTGGCGCAATTACGAGACACATCTGAATGAACTGAAATCAGTCCTGGGGCCAGTCCTTGAACGCTACCCAATCGACTGATTCAGATTACCCAGCGACAGGTCCAAGTGCCGCCATTAACGGCGACAGGTGTTTTTCATAATTCTTCCAGCGGCCAATGGAACCCTGGTAAATGGGTTGCTGAACCTGCGCAGAGCTGGGTGTTTTTACCTGGCGCCTGGTCCTGTGGAATGAAAGGCAATTTGCATGGAACGGGAGTTCACAATATTCCAGTAACCGCCGGACCTGGTTTTCGGTATCGCTAACCAGTTCCTCATAGCGTACACGGTGCATGTGACCGGGTAATATCTCTTCCCACCAGTCCATCAAGTCCTGGTAAAGCCGGTAATACCGGCCCAAGTCTGAAAGATCTACAGCATAAGCGTGGGCCGGACCAAATAAATGCTGAAAAATAGACAGACAATTGTCCATTGGATTGCGCTCACACAGGACGATTTTTGCATTTGGCATCACGGCTGCAAATAAGCCGACACGCAGGAAATTGTGTGGTAATTTATCAATAACGCGTTCAGCCTGACCCGCGTTGAGTTTAAGTTTTTCAACGTAGGCCCAGCCTGCTTTATTGAGTATTTCCGGTGGAACGTGCTTGATGCCGAGCGGGAAAGGTTGTTGCGTGGACCCTTGCACCGCATCCACGAACAGGCGAGTATATTCCACCTCACCGGCACCGTAGGCCAGTGGATGACTGGCCAGTATCTGCTCCACGAGGCTGGTACCTGATCTGGGCATGCCCACGACAAATATCGGTGTTTGATCGGTGACCACATGTTCCTTGCAGTGGGTCAATAAGGCTTGATCAAGAGCTTGCTTGTGCCGATCGAAGAAAGCTTTTTGCTTTTCTACGGAATAGTCGTAAACCCGGCGCTGGAGTTGGTTGGCGGTGCGCAAATAGTCAAAAGCGTTGTCGTATTGCCCAAGGTCATCAAATACTTTTCCCAGGGCGTTACCCAATAACATCCGGTCTTTGTCTGAAGTATCTGCAGACCCAAACGCAGCTTCCATCTTTTTAATGTCTTCATTGTATTCTGTCTGTCTTTGCAAAAAGGCCAGGCTGCGGTGAGCCGTACCATCGAGAGGATTCAACGCAATCACTTTTCTGTAGTACGCGGCCGCCTTGTCCGGTTCACCTCGGATTTGCATCAGCATCCCCAGCCTTGCAAAAGTCATGGGATCGTCCGGATCCAGTCTCAAGCCCTGTTCGACTTCAGCTAAGGCGGCGTCTAGCTCATTGCGATCCATCAGCAACATGCCCAATGTGATATGCGCCGTTGCGCTGTGCGGCTGGATCGCCACCGCATTTTCAAGGCTGACCTGTGCCTCTGCCAGCAACCCCTCATCGCGTTGAATAATTCCCAGGTTGATTGCGGCGGCAAAATCCCGAGGGCGCAGTTCCGCTGCCTTGCTTAGCCAAGGAATCGCTAATTCGTTTCGGTCCTCTTGATGGTAAAGCATGCCCAGCGAGTAATTGGCCTGGTAATGATCACCATCCGTTGTCAGGATTTTGCGCAGCACCTTTGCCGCGAGCAAGGCTTTGCCTTGCCGAACAAGTTGCCCGGCTCGCTTGAGTTCATGCGCATACGACTCAGCTTTACGGTCCATCTGTCTCCTCGCAGTATCCTGGTATTGTCCATGAGTGAAGACCCGGCGGTGATCAATTGGCCGCAAGCGACCTCTTACATTATGGCCGTAGGCGCACTTTTACAGGCGGCCGTGCTCCAGCGGCCGTTCGCGGTGCATCAGGATCCACTCTGCGTGTTCTTCCAGCGCTGCTTTACCCAGGGCTCGTAAAATCTGCAGCTTCATTTCGAGATCCTGCGTTTTGCTCAGCAAACGGTGTGCATTACCGAAAACCCGGTTCATGAACCGGTATTGCTTGATCAGTTCCTTGTCCGCCTTTTGATGCGAGTAAGCGCTGCGGACTGCCGCGATTAAAGGCAGCACGCCCATCAGGACCAGCAAGATCTGGTGCTGGCTTTGCTGCAGCAAGCCCGCGGCCACGTACAGGACAACGGCCAGGGCGATTCCCAGCCACAGACTGACATTGCCCAGCAATTCAGTCCTTCGAAAAGCCGTTTCCTTTAAAGATGCCTTGTGTTGGTAATAGGCCAACTGGCCATTGGGATCACCCGGCCTGCCGACCCAATGGGTGATGACCCAGTCCACCCATGCAGGATCCGGCTGGTCCTCGCGGTCCTGAGCCAGGCTGGCGGATCTCATCACGTGACGAATCCAGCCCAGGTCGACATCCTGCTTCTGCAGGAAATTGTCGTAGGCAAACTCAATGGACGAAGTGTCCACGACGCCTGACAGCAACCAGTAGAGCTG
>JADFKH010000249.1 GCA_022565025.1 Pseudomonadota bacterium | reverse complement strand
GACCACACCTTCCCGCTGGTTTCGATTCAGCGCTCGGCCAATGGCGGCGTCCGTCAGGAACCGGAGCATCTCAACGGACTCTTTGCGATGTTGGCCGAGACATGGACTAAAGGCACGAAACGGTATTCGGCGAATCAAATGGCGGAGAAAATCGAAGGATTAGGGATGCGTCTAAGCGGGTTTTCCGGACGCAATAGTTTTGGACTCAGTTTAGAATTTCTTGTCGAACATTTACCGGTTGCATTGAATCTATTAAAAGAGTTTGCCTTTGATCCCACGTTTCCGGATGAAGAAATTATCAAAGTCCGTAAAAATATGCAAGCCGCTATTCGCCAGCGCCCGGTTTGTATCGATGAGGGACCCGGCGACGAAAATCGGTTGGGCGATGATCTTCACCCGGTACTGCAGCGCATCCTGCTGGCGCGTGGAATCACGCGACAGGAACAACTGGCGCTCGATCTTCGTAGCCTACTGCCACCCGGGGGCTTGTCCGGGATAGATAGCGCGGCCGGGCTGGTGGCCGAGGCCGTCATGCACGGCAAGAGTATTCTGGTTGTTGGTGATTTTGATGCAGATGGCGCCACCGGCACCGCCGTGGCTATTCTGGCGCTCCGGGCGATGGCTTGTGAGCGGCTGGATTTTCGTGTCCCAAACCGCTTCGAATTCGGTTATGGCCTGAGTGTTCCGCTGGTGGATACGCTGTGTGGTGATCCCCCGGATTTGTTGATTACCGTGGATTCCGGAATCTCATGCATTGACGGGGTGGCAAGAGCCCGGGAGCTGGGCTGCCAGGTAATCGTGACCGATCATCACTTGCCGGGTGAGCGCATCCCGGATGCCGATGCCATCGTGAACCCCAATTGCGAGGGGGATGTTTTCCCCAGCAAGGCCATGGCGGGGGTTGGCGTGATTTTTTACCTGATGACGGTCGTGCGCCGCGTGTTGCGGGATAAAGGCTGGTTTTCCGGGCGGCGTGAAGAACCTAATCTCGCCCAGTTCCTCGACCTGGTCGCGCTGGGGACCGTGGCCGATCTGGTCCCACTGGATCACAATAACCGTGTGCTGGTCCGCCAGGGCCTGGAGCGCATCAAGCGGGGCCAAGCTCGGCCCGGGCTGATGGCCTTGCTTCGTCTGGGAAAACGGGATTACCGTTACGCAAAAGCTGCGGACCTTGGCTTCGCAGTCGGACCGCGGCTGAATGCGGCGGGACGTCTTGAGGATATGGCCACTGGCATCCGTTGCCTGCTCAGTAGCGATTCGAACGAGGCCATGCAAATCGCCCGCCAGCTCGATGAGCTGAACCAGCAACGAAAAGGAATGCAGGAGAAGATGCAGGCAGAAGCCATGCAGCAGCTTCGCTCGTTACTGGCGTCTCTCAAGGAGCAAGCCTTGCCCCAGGCGCTGTGCCTGTTCGATAAGTCCTGGCACCAGGGCATCGTTGGGCTGGTGGCTGCCCGGGTGAAGGACGCGGTTCACCGGCCGGTGATTGCCTTTGCGCCTGAAGCCGAAGGCGCAACGCTGCTCAAGGGCTCCGCCCGTTCCGTCAAAGGGCTGCATATCCGGGATGTGCTGGCCTATATTGATGCCCAAACACCCGGCATGATAAAGGCATTTGGTGGTCATGCCATGGCCGCCGGTCTCACGCTGGAGGCGGAGCACTTGGCGGAATTTGAAGAGTCGCTTGGCCAGGCCATGGACGCTGTCCTGGGTGGAGTTAAATTGACTGCTGAGATTCTGACCGATGGAGAACTGGCGGCGGCGGATATTTCACTGGACCTGGCGCTAAAAATTGAAAACCTGGGCCCCTGGGGGCAGCGCTTTGCCGAGCCGGTGTTCGATGGCCGTTTCGAAGTTCTGGATCACCGCGTGGTGGGTGGATCGCACCTCAAGATGATCGTCAGGCCCATTGATGGCAGTGATCCGGTGGATGCCATTGCGTTTAACAAGATGCCGCAAGACCTACCCCAAAGCGGCCCCGTGCGTTTGCTCTATCGCCTGGACATCAACCGCTGGCAAGGCAGGGAAGAATGCCAGTTAATGGTCGATCACATTGTCTTGTAGGAGGCAGTCCCCAGGGTAGCCGAAATTCGGTGAGCTTTAACTGTGATCCGGGAAAAACGAGACAGGCAAGAATCTCTGAGTATTGAGGCAGCTGGATACAGCGACTTTCACATCAGGCCTGCCAGGTGGAGCAATTACGCTGCAATTGCGGTTGTCAGTGCTTTACGCACTACATTGGGTCTCTGATTGATCACCAGTAAATAAGCTTTGGCGGAACCTTCCGGCTCCCGGCGACCTGATTCCCAATTTTTCAGAGTGCTTAGGGAAATCCCGTAGGTTTCAGCAAACCGCTCTTGAGTTAGGCCCGTTCTTTCACGTATAGCTTTGACATCAATGTCGGCGGTAATAACGAAATGCGCCCGGCCAATTTTTTCACCACGAGTATGTGCCAGGGCTTCATTTGCGCCCTTCAATACCGATTTATCGGCGTTGGTCAGATTTGTCATGGTCGTAACTCCTGTTTCATGTGTCGGATTATCGTCTTCAAGCCGTTCCTACCCGCTTTCGAGATGTTTGCTCTTTCGCCCTTGCCAAAAACTGTAAACAAATACAGCGGGTTTCGTTGGTTATGATAATAATATAAAATCCGGTAAGAGCCGCTTTTACCTTGTCCTTGCCGGGCAAAACGTACCTTGCGAACTCCGCCGGTCCCTTTCATTATCTCGCCAGCTTTTGGGTTGTGGGCAATATAGTCTATAAAATCACCCTTATCTTTGGCAGTCATGACTTTGTTCGTGCGGCGAGTAAACTCCGGCATTTCGCAAACTGTCTGTCCCATCAAATGGCGCATAGTTCTATGGTAGCCAATGGGACCCCTAATGGCAAGAAAAAAAGTGTTCAATGGACACTTTTCATTAAGCCGTACTTTCCAGTGTTGATAAACAGGTCATACGATCTTGCTCGCAGTGGGACGACAGCAAGGGCGTAAAGTGTGCACGCTGCAAACCTTGCCGGACTGCAGGCCAGACAATCCATTAGTAGAAACGGTGGGCAAAGTGGCTGGATTCATGGTGCACATCCTTGTGCCGAACCCCTGGGGGCAGCAGTTTTCCGAGCCGGTGTTCGATGGCCGTTTCGAAGTTTTGGATCACCGCGTGGTGGGTGGATCGCACCTCAAGATGATCGTCAGGCCCATTGATGGCACTGATCCCGTGAATGCCATTGCGTTTAAGCGGATAAGGCAGGGAAGAATGCCAGTTAATGGTCGATCATATCGTTTTGTAGGAGGCAGTCGGCTTTCCTGACAGTCTCGCCTGGATTGCATCCGCCAGTTCAGCCGGTGCGTTCCAGTGTGGCTTGATGGTAGATATGGTGATGTAGCCCTCCAAATGGTCGCGGATGTCGCCGGATTCTTGCTGAGGGTTTTCC
>JADFKH010000248.1 GCA_022565025.1 Pseudomonadota bacterium | reverse complement strand
GGTGAAGCCGTGTGCATTGAGCCTGTGACAGGAAGTGCGGCAATGATGGCCATGATCTACTGTGCTTTCAGCCTCGATCCTTCTGATCGGCAGATGATCGCGCATAACTTCCGCAATATCGGGCAGGCCATCAACGAGCGCCTGGGCATCTACAGCTTGCGCTATCCGAGGGTTCATGACCGCTTGCCCGAGGTTCGCGCGGCAGTGATCGCGCAAAGCAGGTTCTAATAATGACTCAAATCCATTTTTAAAACCTTATCCGCCAGTGCCAGGCTGGCCGGGCGGTGGGTGATCAGGATCACGGTTCGTTTTTCCAGCAGTTCGCGGCATTCTTCGAAAAAATCCTTTTCCCCCTGGGGGTCGAACATAGCGGTCGCTTCGTCCAGCACCAGGATGGGCGGGTTCTTGAGCAGCGTCCTGGCCAGCGAGATACGCTGACGCTGACCGCCTGAAAGGCGTATGCCCTGGTCGCCGATGGCGGTGTCATACCCAGCGGGCAGGTGCAGGATGAAATCATGTGCTCCGGCCGCCCTCGCGGCCTGCTCGATGTCCGCTTTGCTGGCCGCGTGGTGGCCATAGGCTATGTTTTCGGTCACGCTGGCATTCAACAGCAGCGTGTGCTGTGCCACCAGGCCAATCGCACCGCGTACGCTCTCCAGGCTGTGCTGAGTGATGTCTTTCCCATCGATCGTGATCTTGCCCGATGAGGGCTCGATAAAACGCATCAGCAGGTGGACCAGCGTACTTTTACCGGCACCGTTCGGTCCGGTCAGCGCAATGGTCTCTCCCGTTTTGATCTCCAGCTCAAATTCCTGCAACACCGGCTCACGTCCGGGGTAGGCGTAACTCACCCGTTCAAACCGGATATGTCCTTGGACATTTTCCAACGGCGGTAGCGGAACTTCGGGTGGTTCGGCTTGTTCCGCAAAAAATTCAAGCAGCCGTTCGGCAGCGCCGCGAGTGCGTTGTATCTGCCCGTAGACATTGGCCAACCCGGAGACGGGGCGAGTCATCAGCATGGCATACAAGAGCAGGCTGACGAGATTTGCAGCACTGATCTCGTGTGCTGCCATGTGGCTGATTCCCAGCCACAGCAAAAGCAGCAGACCGGCCCCGGCCAGGAAGCTGATTGCCGGCGATAATATTGACTGCACCAGGATTTGCCGGCTGGATAAGTTCAGCAATTCGGTATTGCGCGATGCAAAGCGCTGTGCTTCCAGGTTTTCCCGGTTGAAGGACTTGATCACGGGTAACAGGCCGAGGTTTTCCTGAACAAATGAAACCATCCGGGACCAGGAATGCACCCAGTCGGTGGCGATTGGGCGGATTTTACGCCCGATCAGCTTCATCGCCACGAAGTACACCGGCAGCAGCAGTACCGCGACCAGCGCGATTTGACCATCCAGTTGAGTCATGAAGAAGAATGCACCAAAAAAGGTCAGTAGCAGGGGCAGCAGTGTGACCAGGGTGGTGGTAACAAAATTGCTGATGATCTCGGCGTCATTGCTCAGCAGCGACAGGGATTCACCTGGGCGGCGCTGGTGGAAATAACTGATGGGTAGCACCTGCATGTGTTCGTATACGCGCTGGCGTAACCTGGCGGCCATTTTCTCGCCGGTGGTGCCGACCAGGTAGCTGCTGGAGAAATTCAGCATGCTTTTGAGCGCGATCAGACCGAGCCAGCCCAGCAAGACCAGCTGGATCGTGTCGAAATTGACGCCGCTTTCATCCAGAACAGTAGCGGTCAGCTTGCCGGCAATCCAGGGCAGGGCAAGGGCAGCGAGGCTGTCTGCCAGCAAGATCACTAGCACCAGGAACAGTGTGGATCGATGCGGAGTGACGTATTGCAGCAGTCGGGTGAATTTCACGGATGCAGGTCTTTAGTGGATTGCGGGCACTATACCGCGATTTCTTGCCGGTTTTTATTGCGGATGAATTCAGGTTCCTTTGATGACGCAGTATGGATCCCGGGTCAAGCCCGGGATGACGGCGCCGTAAGGCTATTCGTCTAACAGTGCCGTCACCTTTGCCGCGCAGATAAAATCATTCTCGCTCAGCCCGCCGATCGCGTGGGTTGTGTAATTCACCAGGCAGTAGTTGTAGCTCGCTGAGAAATCCGGGTGGTGGTCTTGAGTGTTGGCGATCCATGCCATGGCGTTTATGAAGGCCATGGTCTCATAGAAGTTTTTGAAGCGGAAACGGCGGCTGATCATTGTGCCGTCTTCGCTTATTTCCCAGCCTGCAATCTGGCGCAAAGTTGCTTGCGCCTCTTTGCGCGTCATGGGTGCGGCGCCGCCTTCACAGGGTGTGCAGTGGCGGGCGGTCAGGTCGTGTTCCGTACTCATTGGTGAACTCTCTCCGTGTGGCCTTGATGTAGCTACAGCCAAGTATAGTCCCTGTCGCGCATTGGTGAATGCGCTGTTAAGATCAGATGTAAGCGGTTGACGGCACAAGACCGCTTGCAGCCGTGGACAGCGTTGTTTTCATTTTGATAAATACTTTTATATCAATAAATAGTTAAAAAAGATAATATATTGTATTTTAGACGAGTAATATGGTATATATATCTTGTCAAAAGGAATTTGACGATAAGAATATGGCTCTATGGATAGAACAGATCTTAGAATCCTTGCAGCGTTGCAGGCCGATGGCACTCTTTCCAGCCAGGCTCTCGCAAAAAAGGTTGGATTGTCCACTTCGCCATGCTGGAGACGAGTTAGAAAGTTGCAGGAAGACCGGGTAATTTCTAACACAGTAGCGATACTGGACCCGAAGAAAATTGGGCTGGATGTGATCGCCGTAGTGGCGGTTGCCCTGGAGGACCGCCATCCTGACTCGGTCAGGCAGTTTGACGAAATGGTCGCCAACCGGCCGGAGATCCTGGAATGCTATGGCATGAGTGGCCAGCATGATTACCACATGAAGGTGGCATGCAAAAACATGCAGGCGTACGAGGTACTGCTGCGCGAGCACATCATGGCCTGCAAAGCAGTGGATTATGTGCATACAAGTTTTGTCTTGCGCAGTAAAAAATACACCACTGCATTGCCGTTGGATGAATAGAAGGCAAGAGCTGGAGTTGGAGAGGAACACCAGTTTCGAAGTGCAACGGAAATGCAGGCGGCGACCAGGGATGGTCATTTATTTAAAACTTGCGCAAAAGTACTGCGCAAGGAGAGGCCAGGGAGGCCGCGTTACCGTCAGGGACGGCTGACGCCTCCGCCACCCGGTCCATTGACCGCTTAGGAACGCGGAAACTATGAATCCAATGAGATCTCCCGGGAGCTGCTACCTAGTGTAGTGTCCTATACTATGTGACGATTAAGCGAGACGAGAAGGTATTAGCTGCAAGGCGCGTCTCGCAGGGAATGGCACGTCCTTCACCAGAGAGGGAACACAGCAGATGATGCCTTCTCGCCTCGCCCGAAGGGAGACCCA
>JADFKH010000066.1 GCA_022565025.1 Pseudomonadota bacterium | reverse complement strand
GACGGGTACATACAGTTTGCCGTCAGGCCCGAAAGGGAGGTACTTCAAGCCGTGATGCGACTTGTCAGGGAATTGGTCGGTGACCAGTTCAGGCTCAGGCGGCTGATCCAGCCGACTTTCGATATCGTCATAGCGCAATATACGATTCACCGCCCCCACGTAAAGTGAACCGTATTTGAATTCGATGCCCGAAGGCATGTTCAGATCCTGATCCAGCAGGTAGACGCGCTCGGCAAAGTGGTCATCGTTGGTATCAATGACTGCATGGACCTTACCCGCCTTGCGTGAACCCACGAAAACAGTCCCGTGATCACCCAGAGCCAGTTGGCGCGCATTTTCCACACCCTCCGCATAAATATGGATTTCAAAACCCGGGGGAAGACTGATCAGGTTCAACTGTTCGCGAAGATTCTCGCCCCCCGGTACGCAGGAACCGGTAAATAGACTCAATGCAATCATCGAAGTTCTTAGAAAGCTCATGAATACTGGCCCGGCAGATTGGTATTGTGCACATAATGCCACAAGAAATTTGCCGCGCCATCATCGGGGACAGGCTTTTACAGTTCAGATTCTAGCCGAAGGGGTGTACCCTATGCCTGGTAGTGGCTGCCCCCTCTGGCAGCCACCGTAAAAAGAGAAATTGGGAGAGCCAAATCATGGAACTTGCACTACTTCAGGGCAATGCACTTGCCTTTTTATTCAGGTGGATTCACCTGCTCGCCGGCGTGGCCTGGATTGGCCTGCTGTGGTACTTTAATTTCGTGCAGGGAGAGTATTTCAAGGAAGCCGATGCTTCTTCCAAGTCGGACGCCATCCGTAAACTGGTGCCGCGCGCGCTGTGGTGGTTCCGCTGGGCTGCGATGTTTACCTTCCTTAGCGGCATCGCCTTGGTTGGCGTCAAGCAGCTGACGGGTTATGGCATCATCGTCGGCGCAATTATGGGCATCGTGATGTTCCTGAACGTCTGGCTGGTGATCTGGCCCAAGCAGCAAATCGTGATTGCTTCGGCCGAAAAAGTTGCCGCCGGCGGTGAAGCGGATCCGGCTGCTGCCGGTGCGCTGGCCCAGGCCGGCCTGGCATCGAGAACTAATACACTGTTCTCTATCCCCATGTTGTTTTTCATGGCCTCATCAGTACACCTGGCTCAACTGGCAACGCCGGTGATGAACGCAAGCATCATTTCGCTGATTGTGGTATTTGGCATTATCCTGGCACTGGCACTGAACGGGCTCAAGGGCAAGACCGGCCCGATGACCAGCGTTAAGGGCGTGATTCATATGGGATTTCTGCTGACTTTGGTTTTATACCTGGCAATAGATCTTCTGTAGGAGCAAGCATTGCTCGCGCTTGCATGAGATCACCTGCAAGCCAGTAGCCTTTGGCATGGTTGCGCGCGGGCGCGCTCCCACATAAAAAAGGGCCGCTACTGTGGCCCTTTTTAAATTGCTCCCTTCAGTGTGGGATCAGCCAGCTTTCTTGAACTGTTCGTCTTCGGTTGAACCGCTCAAGGCTGAAAGCGATGACTGCCCACCACCGATGGCCTGAGTCAGGGCATCGAAATAGCCCGTTCCCACTTCACGCTGGTGCCTGGTCGCGGTGTAGCCGAATTTCTCCGCGGCAAATTCTGCTTCCTGCAGTTCCACGTAAGCGGCCATCTGGCGGTCTCGATAACCACGAGCCAGCGTGTGCATGCTGTAATTAAGTGCGTGGAAACCAGCCAGGGTAATGAACTGGAATTTGTAACCCATTGCACCGAGTTCTTGCTGGAATTTGGCAATCGTGGCTTCATCCAGGTTCGCCTTCCAGTTGAACGAGGGTGAGCAGTTGTAAGCAAGCAATTGATCGGGGTATTCCTGCTTGATTGCATCAGCGAATACCTGTGCCTCTGCCAGATCCGGATGGGCGGTTTCACACCACAGCAGGTCGGCATGAGGTGCATAAGCAAGGCCGCGAGAAATGGCCTGTTCAATTCCGGGCCGCGTGACAAAGAAGCCTTCCACGGTGCGTTCACCGGTAATGAATGGCGCATCATACTCGTCTATATCGGAAGTAATCAGACCCGCTGCATTTGCGTCAGTACGTGCGAGCAGAACCGTCGGCACATCCATAATGTCCGCTGCCAGGCGCGCGGCGATCAGCTTCTGTATTGCTTCGCGGGTCGGTACCAGCACCTTGCCGCCCATGTGGCCGCATTTCTTGGCGGAAGCAAGTTGGTCTTCGAAATGTACACCTGCGGCGCCTGCTTCGATCATGGCTTTCATCAATTCATGGGCATTGAGTACGCCGCCGAATCCGGCTTCGGCATCTGCAACAATCGGTTGCAACCAATCCACTGAATCCTCACCCTCGGCGTGATGCAACTGGTCAGCGCGCAATAGGGCATTGTTGATGCGCCGCACCACGCTGGGTACGGAGTTGGCGGGATACAGAGATTGATCGGGATACATGGATTCAGCCAGGTTGGCATCTGCAGCCACCTGCCAGCCGGAGAGGTAGATGGCTTTCAGGCCAGCCTTGACCTGTTGCATGGCCTGGTTGCCGGTCACGGCGCCCAAGGAGTTAATGAAAGGCTCACTGGCCATGTAACGCCACAATTTCTCGGCGCCTTGGCGAGCCAGACTGTATTCGATCTTTACGGTTCCACGAAGCCGCAATACATCTGCCGGCTCATACCGGCGCTTGAGACCTTTCCATCGTTGGTTGGTCGACCAGTCGGCCTGCATGCATTTGATTTCGTACTCTGTATTCATATATTTTTAGCCTGTTCCTGTATTATCTCGGTCAAATTGGATGGTTAAACGCCATATCGTGGTAAAAAAGTAGTCAGTGTCTCCGTTGCCCAGGGAGACTTCACACGGTCCAGCTTATGGATAACACCTTATCTTTGACAAGGCAAATATTTCAATGTTTAATATAAGATATGTTAAATATTAAATGTGATTTATTTTGCACAAAAAGCAACCGCGCTTCTACTACAAGGGCAACCAGTTAAAACAACTGCGAGCCTTTTGCGCTGTCGCCAAGAGCGGCAAGATGACCGATGCAGCAGAAGAGTTGTACCTCAGCCAGCCTGCGATCAGCCTGCAAGTTCGTGCGCTTGAGCGCGAACTTGATACAGTCCTGTTCGAACGCCATGGCCCGCGGATCAACTTGACCCGGGAGGGCCAGGAACTGTATGAAATGGCACGGCCCCTGATCGAAAGCCTGGAAACACTCAACGCCCGCTTCAACCGCCGGATGAAGGGTGACCTAGACAGTGGCGAGGTAGTGATCGCAGCCGGCGAATCAACCATCATCTACCTGCTACCGCGCCTCGTGCAGCACTTTCGTAAACGTTACCCCAACATCCATGTTCAACTGAAAAATGTCACGGGCCGTGATGGCCTGGCCATGATCCGCGATGATGAAGTCGATTTTGCCATTGGCTCCATGCTCGATGTGCCATCGGACATCGACTATCAGCCGATTTATTCTTACGAGCCCGCGCTGATCTTGCCGCTGGGCCACGATTTAGCGGACAAAGACGATGTCAAGATTGAAGATATCTCTCCCTATGGATTGATTTTGCCGCCCCGCCGACTGACCACCTGGCGCATGGTGGACCGCGTATTCCAGCAGCACCAGGTGCCTTTTAATGTGACCCTGGAAGTGGGTGGCTGGGAAGTGATCAAGCGCTATGTGGAACTGGATTTTGGCGTTTCCATCGTCACCGGCATCTGCCTGCGCGACGACGATAAGCTGGTGGCAAAGAACATGAGCGCCTACTTCCCCAAGCGCAGCTACGGCACGGTCATGCGCCGCGGCAAGTTTCTCTCCCCGCAGGCCAAGGCTTTCCTGGAAGTCACCGAGGAATCCAGCATACCCGACTCTCCCTGGCGCGTTGGCGAGTCCGAACGTTAACCATATTGTTTATCCGCTAAGCACGCTAAGGACGCTAAGTAGATCACCATATATTTTTTTGCGTCTTTAGCGTGCTTAGCGGAAAAAGAATCCGGAACATCGCCAGTCAAGGCGCTACCGATTCAATTCAGGATATAGCCACGTTCATCATGCTGGCTGACATCCAGGCCTTCGGTTTCTGAATCTTCATCCACGCGCAGACCAATCAGCGCATCGATCACCTTGAGGATGATGAAGCTCACACCCGCGGTATAGACGATGGTTGCGCCGACACCAATTCCCTGGGCAATGACCTGCCCTGAGATTGTGTCTTTAACCAGGCCGGAACCACCCAGGCTGACAGCGGAAAACACACCGGTCAACATGGCGCCGATAATGCCACCGACTGCGTGAACACCGAATACGTCCAGTGAATCGTCATAGCCCATGGCGCGCTTCAGACGGGTCGATGCCCAGTAACAACCCACGCCGGCCGCTGCACCAATGGCAAGTGCGCCCATCGGTCCCACTGAACCGGAAGCTGGCGTAATGGCGACAAGGCCGGTAACTGCGCCGGAGATAATACCGAGCACACTGGGTTTGCCATGCACGACCCATTCAGCAAACATCCAGGCTAACGCAGCAGTAGCGGCTGCAATCTGGGTCACGGCCATGGCCATTCCGGCAGTGCCATCAGCAGCCAACTGGCTGCCTGCGTTGAAGCCAAACCAGCCGACCCACAGCATGGACGCACCGATAACCGACAGCGTCAGGTTGTGCGGTGGCATGGCAGTAGTGCCAAAACCTTTGCGCTTGCCAAGCACCAGTGCTGCGACCA
The DNA here is from genome assembly GCA_022565025.1 of Pseudomonadota bacterium. Taxonomy (GTDB): domain Bacteria; phylum Pseudomonadota; class Gammaproteobacteria; order Xanthomonadales; family SZUA-36; genus JAJRRA01. Next base: position 8,665 of record JADFKH010000066.1, on the reverse strand, counting down.
GACCAGCAACACCCGCGTTAATATGTACAACGGTGCCACCGGCAAAATCCATTACACCGTAGTCACCCAACCAGCCACCACCCCAGACCCAGTGACAGATGGGGGTATAGACAATGGTCAGCCAAATGCCCATGAACAGTAACAAAGCGGAAAACTTCATGCGTTCAGCAAAGGCGCCCACGATCAGTGCCGGCGTAATAATGGCAAAGGTCATCTGGAAGGTCATGAATACAGTTTCCGGAATAGTACCGGTCATCGAATCAACCCCCATGCCGGCCAGGAACAAGTTGCCAAAACCACCCCAGAAGGCATTCATACTGCCCCCATTACCAAAGGCCAGGTTGTAACCATAAATGACCCACAAAACGGTCATCAGGGCAGTGATGGCGAAACATTGCATCAAAACGGACAGGACGTTTTTGCTGCGCACCATGCCGGCATAGAACAATGCAAGACCGGGAATGGTCATAAACAACACCAGGACGGTGGCTGTCAACATCCACGCGGTATCACCAGCGCTTAATTCATCGGCCAGGGCTAGTGATGGCAGCATGCCGAGTAATCCTGCCATCAGGGCCATGTAACGCCCTTTAATTTTCTCAAACATGTCTCTCTCCTAATTGTTGGGCAGCTTACAAAGCATCGGGACCGGTTTCACCGGTGCGAATGCGTATTGTCTGTTCGAGACTGGAGACGAAAATCTTGCCATCACCGATTTTTCCGGTTAACGCTGCTTTTTGAATGGCCTCTACAACCTGCTCAACCAAATCCTCCCTCACTGCGGTCTCCAGCTTGAGCTTGGGCAGGAAATCAACCTTGTATTCCGCACCGCGGTAAAGTTCCGTGTGGCCTTTTTGCCGGCCAAAACCTTTTACCTCGGTTACGGTAATTCCAGCGATACCGACTTCATGCAAGGCTTCGCGAACGTCATCCAGCTTGAATGGTTTGATGATTGCTGTAACCATCTTCATGGGACTCTCCTCGTATCAAATTATCCGCTTGCGCTACTTTGTATATGCAGATTTCATGCCATAAAAAATAGTCATGCATCTCTTTGTTTTTGTGATGTCAAATCCTGTTCTTCTTCAATATGTTGTAAATTGGTGGTGCGAAAATTACTGAGTTGCGCCAAAATGGTGCAAGAAAACAGGTCACGAAGTGAGGCCGGCGAAAAGAACGCCTGACCGATCACATCAAAACAGTCTGTGCATTACAGTTTCGAAAAATCCGGAACGAATAAAAATGCTGAGCCGGCATGATGGAGGTGGAAGGTGGAAAGGATCTCTGTTTTTCCCCTGCATTAGTCTATACTTAATGTAATAATAAGTGACAACAGCTGTGGTGGAAATCGGGCATATAAACGTAAACTCCGCCTGAAGACGGCTTTCGAACAAGAAGAAGGGGGTTACGTAGCTACATGTAAATCAGTCCATTCGGTGTTGCATTTGAATTGAAACAGTCCGTTAACCGCAGTCGGCTTCATTTTATTTAAGGAACTAATTATGCACAATAAATCAAAGGCTCTCTTTCCCTTAACTTTGCTATCTGTATTTGTATTCAATACGACCCCTGTCAGCGCACAGGAGGAATCTGGCATGGTGCTGCTTGAAGAAGTCATCGTGACCGCCCAGCGGCGGGAGCAGAGCCTGCAAGAAGTGCCCATCAGTGTGTCTGTCTTCACCGGCGCCACCCTGGAGAAACAAAACATCAGATCCTCAATCGACTACCTGGCGCTTACACCTAATGTCAGCTTTACGGAGGACGGCCAAACGGGTAGCCGCGGCCTGGGTATCGCCATCCGCGGTATCAACAACCTGGTATCCGGAGAAAACGCTTTTGTGAACTCGGTGGGCATCTACCTTGATGAATTCAGTGTAGCCTCGGTGCCCAACCAGGTGGCGAACCCCAACCTGGCGGATATGGCACGCGTAGAGGTGTTGCGCGGCCCGCAAGGAACCTATTTCGGTCGCAACGCGTTGGGTGGCGCACTCAATATAACCACCAAAAAGCCTACCGATGAATTTGAAGGTCGGATCATCCTCGGTGCGGAAACCTATGAGAACGCCGGAAGTCAGTACAACCTGACCGCTATCCTCAACGCTCCCGTGTCCGACACCTTCAGATTGCGCGGAGTACTCTATTATGAGGACAGTAGTGGCGGGGTTAAAAATGCCTGTGCAACAGGCGCCAGTGCGGACTCCTGTCCCGGAGCAGCGGAGAACGGATTCACACCCAATGGTGCGAAAGACAGCGGTTACAAGTCTTTGAACTTCCGGCTCCACGCAGCCTGGGATGTAGCGGAAGATTTATCGATACTGGGCTCGCTGTATTACGTTGATGAAGAGCAAGGTACGGATGAAAACGTACCTTCCGGTGTCCTGGACATTGACTCCATAGACAGTTTTGGCCTGACGGGAGCTCTTGATCCCGGCACCGGTTTTTGGCCGCAGAACCAGAACAGCTTGAGCCACGATCTGCCGGAGCGTACGGACAATAAATCGCTGGTGGGCATCCTGAATATCGCCTACAACTTGAATGACCACACGGTAATCAAGTCCATCACCGGTTTCATTGACGCTGACCTGGATCGTGTATTTGATAACGATCTGGCCGGTGGCGCAGATACACTGATCCGCACCAACGCCTATCGAGGCTTCTCCTGGAGCACCGAGTTGCGGGTGGAAATTTCCCAGGACAACTACGATTTTATCGCCGGCATCCTGTATGCCAGAGACGACCAGGAACAGGACAACAACGTGGCGATTTCGACCCAGGCTACCGCCACTATAAACGGCGTGGGTTGGTTGCCTCCCTTCCCGGATAGATTAGGGCTCGCACTGAATAAAAAAAACTGGGAAGTGAAAAGTTTGGCCGTCTTTGCCGACTACACCTGGCATGTTAATGACCAATGGGACCTGACTGCCGGAGCCCGCTATACCGATGACAAAGTGACCAATGAATTGCAGGCCTTTGGTATTGGGCCAACCTGCTGCTTCCCGGGCTCCCCCGGCTTTCCCGGCGGCCCCGGTTTCGAATTCTTCCAGAGCTTTGCCAACTTCGCGCGTCCTGCGGTAAGCGAAGAAGTCGATTTCTCAGACATTGCTCCCCGCTTTGTAGCGCGCTATCAAGTCAACGATGATTTTAGCGTCTACGGCACCATCTCCAAAGGCTACAAAGCCGGAGGCGTTGCGGTGGGCAATAATACCAACGCTGAGGGCCAGCCGGGATTCGGCGTCCCGTTTGACGAAGAAACCCTTTGGAACTACGAATTGGGTTTCAAGAGCGAGTTCTGGGACCGCCGCGTACGTTTGAATGGCTCTGTGTTTCACCTGGATTGGTCCAATCTGCAGGTGGAGACTTTCCGCTTCCTGACACCGGGTGATTTGTCTTCCAACTTTGAGCAGACCACCAGCGTTGAGGACGCCGAAGCCGATGGAGCCGAACTGGAGCTTGTAGTTGCGTTCACAGAAAACTTTCTCCTATCTTCAAGTATCGGCTTATTGAGCACTGAAATTACCAGCGACACCACGGCCGAAATCACCGGTGGTTTCTTTGTCGAACTGCAAGGCCTGGACATCCCCAAAGCACCGAAGTTCACCTTCAATATCTCCGGTGAATATCACTGGCAAGTCGGCCAAAATGACGCCTGGGTACAACTGCAATTCGTCCACCGCGATGGTCAGTTTTCCGATGTCGAGAGCCTGACCTACCTGCAAACGGACGAAGGTTCACCCAATGGTGCGCCGCCGCGTAATTCCATTGCCACCTTTGGTGACTTCCCCTTCCGCACCCCGGACTACGATGTCGTAAACCTGCGCGCTGGTTTTGACATGGAAAAAATCAGTTTCACCGCCTACGTGCAGAACCTGTTTGAGGAAGATTACTTCACAGGCACACAGGAAAACTTCGGTGTCAGTGGTTTTCGTCTGCGCCCACACCCGCGCGTGATTGGGCTCAATGTCAGTTATCGCTTCTAAACCAATCCCAACGGTTAGACCCCCGGGTCTGACCCCACCAACCCCAAAACCCGGCGGCAGCCGGGTTTTCTTATTTCTCACCGCTGATCGACTGACATCGTCGTGCCTGAGCACCCGCTTTTGCGGGTCGTACAAACAAGCCGAGATCCCGTCTGGTTATTTTGGCGGCGCTTGCGCACCCTGACTCCACCAGTCGGACCCTGCGACATTGCGCAGAAACTCATCCCGCTCCAGGTCATTCTGTGCCAGCATCGTCTCCAGCACTTTCTCAGCCATTGGATCGGCAGGCCAGCGCAGCCTTGATTGGTCCGAATTGGCGATGGTGACGAATAGCTCTGCGACAATTCTCGGATCAGATGCGTCGGAAATTCGATCGCGGAGATTATTCAGTTGCCACTCAATTAACGGCCGGTATGGGGAGTGAGATGAACCATCGCTCGACGTTGCAGACGTTGCGGGCAGGTTGTGGGCCATGATCCCGGTTTTGAAGAGACCTGCCTGCACCAGCGCAACGCGTATGCCCCAGCGATCGACCTCGTGTCGCAGTGCTTCGGTTGCACCTTCCAGCGCAAACTTGCTGGCGGCATAGGCTAGGTCACCCGGTAAACCGGCGATGCCGGAAAGCGAACTCATCATGATGATGAGTCCATTGTTTTGACTGCGCATATGGGGCAAAACAGCTCTCGTCAGTAACAGAGGCCCGATGCAATTTGTTTCCATGACCAGGCGAAAAGTCTCTTCGCTCAGGTCTTCGAGCGCACCACTGCGATGAATGCCGGCGTTGTTGATGAGCACATCGAGCCGATCGTGTTCCTCGGCGACGGTTTCGACAAACGATGCGAAGGTATCGCTGCGAGTCACATCGAGTGGTTTCACCTGCACCTCAAGTTCTTCAATTGCGGCGCGCGCCAGTAAATCACCGGCCTTACCGGTGTCACGCATCGTTGCAATCACAGTATCGCCATTGCGCGCAAATGCCAGTGCGGCCTCCAGGCCGAACCCGCTGCTGCTGCCAGTTATTACAACCACAGACATATGTCTCTCCCGGAGTCTGATATTCGGCTTATAGTAAACAATTCAATTTGACCTTGTGATGTCTACTACGAGTAGAATAAATAATGAGCCAATTTAGCGGAAGTTCGGATCTTGCAAAGATCATAGTTCGTAAGTCATTTATGCTCGGTATGATGACTCTGAAATCAGTACAAGAATTTTGTGGAGCAAGCTAAATGCGCTTCAGTGTTCGGCTCATCCAGCATCTCGGCAGTCCGCGAGATATTATCGAGTTGGGAATACTTGCCGACCAGGCTGGTTTTGATCAGGCATGGTTTCCAAGTGACAAATTCATGTACCACGCCTGGGCGATTATGGCCGCCTTGGTTGAACACACCAACGAGATTGTAGTCGGCCCCAATGGCACGGAACCTTACGCTGTTTCTCCCGGCGAGATTGCTGTGTTTATGGCGACACTGGATCACCTAAGTCGGGGCCGTGTTGCTATTGGCTTCGGAATGCATACGGAACAAATGGTGAACTGGCTGGGCTACGATGCCTCGGATCGATTGCAGCGCATCACAGAAGCCGTAAAACTGATGCGTAAGGTATGGCGTGGAGACAATGCGAAATTTGACGGAGAGGTGTATCACTGGTCTGATCAATGTTACTTGCGCTTCAAGGCATTTCGCGAACAAATTCCGATCTATATATCGGGTTTTGGCCACGATGATCTTGCACTCAGTGGTGAACTCGGTGACGGCAGCCTGCCCATGGTGACACCACCGGAATCGGCAAAATTAATGGCCGAGCGGATTCTGAAAGGGGTGCATAAAGCGGGCAAAGATCCCGATCACTTTGATATCTGCGGCTGTGCCTGGTTTTCCATTTCACCCAGCGGAAAAGGTACAAAAACCGATACCCTGAAAGATATCCTTGCATATTTTGGCCATTATCTGGATGAAGAAGCACTGGGTACAGTCGGTTTGAGTCGGGCGCATTTTTCCGAGACACAGCGCCGGGTGGCTGCAGGCGATTACGATGGGGCCCGGGCTGCGGTGACACCGGAGATGATGAAACTGGCTGTTGTGGGTAGTGCGAAGGACGCGATTGCAAAAATCGAAATGTTGGCAGAAGCAGGCATAACACAGGTATCAATGGGCGGCCCGCTAGGCCCCGACCCGAGAGAGGCGATTCGTTTGTTCGGTGAACAGGTCATTCCTTATTTCCGCTAGCAGGTTCTAGGAGCCCGTTGCTTAATTATGCGTAACTACATCAACAAGTTGCAAGCAGACGGCGAACTACGAACCGTTGACGTGGAAGTCGACCCGCAGTACGAGCTCGCTGCCGTAACCAAAAAAGCACAGTTGCAGAGTGACGATGCGGTTTTTTTCAAGCAGGTAAAAGGCACTGCTTTTCCCGTTGTGACCAATCTTTTCAGCAGTCGCCGCCGTTTGTGTGAATTGATTCAGGCAGAGGACGGGAATTTTTGTCCGGCTTGGAACAAGATACTCGATGAAACTGCGTCAATGTCGGTAGATTGCACCAGAAGAACCAATGCACCAGCGGATCTGGTCAGTGGCAAATTAAGCGACTTACCGCTGATAACCTATCATGGAAAAGATGCCGGCCCGTACTTTACCTCGGCAATTTACCTGGCAAAAGATCCAGACACAAAAATTCCTAATTTATCGTTTCATCGATCCATGTATGTCAGTGACGACGAGTTGCGCATACGTTTGGGCACTTCTCATGACCTGGCCAAATATCAGCAAAAGGCAGAAAAAAAGAATGCAGCACTGGAAGCAGCATTGCTGATCGGTGTATCACCGGCTCTGTTTTTGGCTGCGTCAACCTCCATACCTACCCACTGGAGCGAGTTGGCTCTGGCATCCAGAATTGCTGGTGAAACGATCGAGACCTATCGGGCAAGAACGATTGATCTGGAAATACCCCTCGCTGCCCAAATCGTTATAGAAGGCAGAATACTGGCCAATGAAAGACGACTGGAAGGGCCATTTGGCGAATTTCTTGGCTACTACGTTCCTGCAGCTGAAAACCACGTATTTGAAATCACCAGTGTGTACTGGCGCAAGGACGCGGTATTTCACAGCATCCTGTGTGGTTCCAGTGAAGATCTCACCCTGCTTGAGACAGTCACGGCGGCAAAAATGTACCGGCATTTGAATAATGTATTACCGGGGATTGTTGACGTCAGCTGTTCTCCTGTACTCATGAATACCATCATCAAAATCCGGCAGCAGTATGAAGGTCACGCCCGGCAGGCCCTGATGGCCGCATTTGGTGCGGACCTGGATTTCAACAAGGCCGTGTTTGTGGTGGATGACGATGTTGATATTACCAATATGAATGAAGTGATATGGGCGTTCCTTACCCGGGGTCGTGCCGACAAGCGCACAATCGTAATCCATGACGTACCGGGGTTTTACCGTGACCCACACAAAGACCACTGGGGGAGACTGGGTATTGATGCCACCATGCCGTTTGGTCGGGAAGCGGAGTTTGAACGCAAGCTTATACCCGGCGAAACTGACTTAAATTTGGATGACTATTTTAAATAAGTCTGCTCGTAGTCAGGCAACAAAATCACCGACCATCTATTACGGCTGGTGGATCGTCGCGACGGCTGCAGTGGGTATGTCCACCGGACCGGGTCAGTTTGCTTTTGGTTCGCTGGGCTTATTCATGCTGCCGCTGGGTGAAGAATTTGGTTGGAACCGAACGGAAATCAGCCTGGCGTTAACCTGCTTTACGGTAGCACTTGCGCTGTCGATTCCTTATATCGGTAAATTGGTCGATCAATTCGGCAGCCGCAAGATATTACTGCCGTCCTTGACTGTCTTTGCCGTTTTGCTGGCTTTAATACCCGTCCTGGCAAATCAGTTGTGGGTTTTGTTTTTGCTCTTTGTATTAATTGGTTCATTGGCTGCCGGCGCCAATGCCTTACCCTATCTGCGATCGATTTCTGCCTGGTTTGACCGGCGCCGCGGACTGGCTATTGGTATCGCCATGGGCGGCAGCGGGATGGGCTTCGTGTACGTTCCGCCGATGCTGCAGTACATGATCGATTCACACGGCTGGCGCTCGGGATACTTCATGCTCGCGGCAGTGACCTTCATCGTCGCGGTTCCCCTGGTTTATTTCGTGTTGCGTGAGGCGCCGTCAAAAACGGAAATCGAAGACCATGACGAACTACGCCAAGGAACAATCGATGAACAATCTGGAGCAAGCATTCCATTACTGCTCCTGCTCAAGCGGCCATTGTTGTGGCAGTTATTTGTAATTTTTTGTTTGCTGTCTTTCAGTCTCTACGGTGTGCTGTCGCATCTTGTGCCCATGCTCTCCGATCGTGGCATGACATCAGGAAATGCAGCTCTTGTTATGTCCACTCTGGGCCTGTCAATCGTCGCAGCACGGGTGATCATCGGGTATATGATTGATCGATTTTTTGCACCGTTCGTTGCTGCAATCTGTTTTTTGGTGGCTGCAATAGGCGTCGGCCTGCTGGCGACCGGCGCGGTTGGCTCACTCGCATTTCTCGCCGCCGTATTTATTGGATTCAGTATGGGGGCGGAGATCGACATGCTGGCATTTCTGACCGGGCGCTACTTCGGCGTGGAAAACTTTGGCCAGGTTTACGGTATTTTGTTTACCTCGTTTCTGATCGGTACTTC
>JADFKH010000247.1 GCA_022565025.1 Pseudomonadota bacterium | reverse complement strand
GCACTGGGGTAGAATTGAACATAGGCGACCTCGTTTGGCTTCTCCGAAGCGTTCTTGGTGGAACACCAATTATATCAATTGGTTGAACGATGGTCGCCTTTTTTTATGAATAATTCGGGTTAGGTGTCTTTAACGGAAAATCATTGCGTATTTCGGCAAAAGGGAGTGTCTGAACCGTGAAATTTGAAAAAGTTGTGTTTGCGTTCTTTATCGTGCTCGCGCTCACCCTGAACTTTGGTTTTTTCCTGGGCGATATTGACAATCCGGAACATCACCATGCCTTTGAACTGGCCGGCGCGCTGGCAGTTAGCCTGATTGCCACTGTGATCAAGTTCGGGGACCGGTCCCAAATGGGCGCCGTGCTGCTTGCCACCAGCCTGGTTGCGGACCTGCAACTGTTGATTGCGGCCTTTATCTGGGGTTATTCATCCTATGTCAGTGACACCGGCGTCACCTCACAAATCATGTCCAGCGTGATCTCGTTGTCCGGTGGAGCTTTGCTGGCCAACCTGGTTTCCGTAACCATCCTGGTGGCTGAAACCATTACCATCCGGCGGTAATGGACAATATCATCTGGCTAACCATGCGGCGTATGCGTACGCCGCTCATTGTCATGATCCTGGTGTACTCTTTGTCGGTTTTTGGCATGGTACTGATTCCAGGCCAGGACCAAGCCGGCAGGGCCGTCCAGGTGAGTTTTCTGGACGCTACTTATTTTATCGCCAGCATGGCAACCACCATCGGCTTCGGAGAAATGCCGACCGCATTCACCGATGCGCAACGTCTCTACGTCTTTATCATCCTCTTCCCGAACGTCGTGGCATGGTTGTATTCCATCGGCACGATTCTCAGCCTGTTTCTGGATCCGCAGTTCAAGAACGTACAGCACCGTTCCCGTTTTGCCCGCCGTATACGCTGGCTGGGCGACCCGTTTTATATCGTCTGTGGTTTTGGCAATACGGGCAGCATGATCGTCAAGGGACTGCTCAAACGGGGGATCAGCGCGGTGATCCTGGAAAGGAAGCAGGAAATCATTCACGGCATGGCGCTGGATGATGACTTCTCGCATTTGCCAGCACTGGCCGGCGACGTAACAGACAGACGCCTGCTCGAGCTGGCCGGCCTCGAAAACAAACGCTGTCTTGGCGTCATGGCGATTACCAACGAGGATCACGCCAACCTGACCATTGCCATCACCAGCAAATTGCTGCGGCCTGAACTGCCGGTGTTCGCCCGCAGCGAGACGCGCCGGGTCAGCGCCAACATGGCCTCATTCGGAATCGAGCACAGGATAGACCCCTACACGATATTCGCCGAACGTTTTTATCTGGCGCTCAGTTCCCCCACCAAATACCTGGTCCAGGACTGGCTCATCGGCATCCCCGGCAGTGAATTGCGAACGGAAATTAAACCACCGCTCGGACGCTGGATCATCGCCGGCCTGGGTCGCTTTGGATCACGTATTGCGTCTCAATTGAATCAGGCCGGCTTACCCTTCACCATCATCGACGTGCATCCCGATCGCGTGGAGAACCGCGAAGACGCGGTACTCGGCCGTGGTACCGAAGCCCACACCCTGATGGAAGCCGGCGTGAAGGAGGCCGTGGGCATTATCGCCGGCACGGGTGATGATGTTGACAATCTTTCCATCATCATGACCGCCCGGGAACTCAACCCGGACCTGTTCATCGTCGTTAGGCAGGAGAATCAACAAAATGACGCATTGTTTGACTCTTTCAATGCCGACCTCATTGCACGGCGCAGCTTGATTGTCGCCAGGCGCATGCTCACGGTGGCGACCACGCCATTGTTGCCCGTATTCCTGACCCACCTGGTGCGTGAGGATGAAGCATTTGCCGCCAAGGTGAAAAACCGCCTTGAAGCAGTCCTGCACGGTCACGCCCCCAACCTATGGACCGAAGAACTTATCGCCGGACACGCCAACGCATTCCTGGCAGCAGCAAATGAGGGTGAGGACATCCGCCTGGAACACATCACCTATAACCTGCGGATGGAAAACCCGGTCAGCCTCGATTGTGTCTGCCTGTTGCTGGAGCGCGGCGCATCACGCCTGTTTCTTCCTGGTCCAAAACAGGAATTACTCGCCGGAGACCGCTTGTTGTTTGCTGGACGCGGCACCGCCCACCGCGAAATGATCTGGAACCTCACTGAGCCGAGCGTGCTGATCGAATTCGCCACCGCCCGCCCACAAGCCCGCGGCGCCGTCATGCGCTGGCTGGCGCGGCACGGTACTGGATAAACAACGAAGTGGCTGGTCGGTCGGAGAAAGTGGATTTTTTCTTGCCTGATGAACTGCGGAATGTGCCGTGAGAGCCAAATCGAAAGCGATAGTCTATTTACTATTAAAAATAATCGTTACCGGTGTTTTGCTCTGGTGGCTAAGCCAATACTTTAACTATCAGCAGATTCGTGAATCCTTGCGGGAGGTCGATCCTGGCCTGATACTACTCGCTGTCGGGCTGCATATATTGTCCTATATGGTCGGTGGCGTTCGTTGGTGGCTGCTGTTCCGGCACCTGGTAGGCCCTGTTTCGCTGCGTCAAATAATGCCCAGTTATTATTTGGGCGTTTTCTTTAATAATGTTCTACCCTCTGCCTATGGTGGCGATTTAGCGCGCTCTGCGCGCTTGTACGTATCAGGCATGAGCGGCAGTGCCCTGGTGGGTTCGGCACTAATGGACCGGATCCTTGGCCTGGTCAGCGTGGTTATGATGGGCGGCATAGCCCTCATTCTAATGCCCCCAGGCCTGGCTAATCGATTTGCCTGGCCAGTACTTGGTGCAACCTTCCTCGGGCTTGTTTTTGCTTTTATTCTGTTTGTGCTACCCGATTGGGTAAAAATTGTAGACCGGGGCCTGGGTCATCGTTGGCCCCGTATTCACGCGGTGTTGTCCTGCTTTCCCAAATATCGGGCAGCACCCAAATTACTTCTCATCGCTTTTGGATTATCGGTTCTTAACCAGGCGCTGGTAGTGATCGTTTTTCTCTTGCTTGCGCCTGCCGTAGGCATCGATGTTCCGCTGCTCCGGTTTGTGGTCATACTGATGCTGGTATTTCTGGTTGCAAGCCTGCCGATTTCATTGGGTGGGCTGGGGCCTCGGGAGGGCGTATTGATGGCTTTGTTATTGCCACTTGGCGTCGATTCCTCGTTGGTGCTTACCTTATCAATAGCTTATTTGTTCGTATTGTGGTGTGCGGCGATGCCCGGTGTATTGGTGCTACTGTTCAGGGCTAATGAGGGGAAAGATGCTGAAGCCAATTCAGCGCAATAATATTTTCCTGGTGAGCTTGGCAGGAAATCCAAGTGATGGTAGAACCGATGGGTTATAGTTGGTCAAAAATGAACATCCAATCTAACCATTTTCACCGTACGATTCGCTAGCCATTAGTCTACTCAGGATCGAAAAAAATATGAAAAA
>JADFKH010000246.1 GCA_022565025.1 Pseudomonadota bacterium | reverse complement strand
CCGTACGCTGGCTAACGGCACTGGATGCGTTTGATGCCGGGACGATATTGCCAGGCTACCTGGGCGAGGAATACCACAAGCTGTTCTCACTTTGCCGGCGCGAGGAAGAAGGGAAATTTAGCGCAGAAATCCCGGCCAAGGACTACGAGTGGTATCTGCGGGCGGTATAGGGCACTGCGCCAGGAATATGAAATTGAACCAGGACCAGACACATCTTTTTGCCAGCACATTGAGCGGTGTCTTCTGCCGACCAGACTGTGCGGCGTCCGCTGTGAGTGGCAGCCAGAGCCGGGAGTTCCAAACCGCCCTGGAAGCACTCTCGGCCGGTTTCAGGCCATGCAGTGAATGCAAACCACTGCAGTCAGGCGCACAAGACCCTTCGTGGCTGGAAGCACTGATGGGCGCTGTCGAAGCAGACCCCGCCAGGCGCTGGTTTGACAGTGACCTCGAAGCGATGGAGATGGAAGCCGCTGCCGTCAGGAGGTGGTTCATTGCCAATCACGGGATGACCTTTCATGCTTACACACGCTTGAGACGCATGGGCCTGGCATTGCAACAGATTCAGCATGGCGCAGCCGTAAGGCAAACGGTTCTCGCGCATGGTTATGAATCAGAAGCTAGCTTTCGAGAAGCCTTTTCCCAGGTGTTTGGCAGCCCGCCATCAGCCGTGGATCGCGAATCCTGTATCTGGATCAACCGGATTGCCACACCGCTGGGCTCGATGATCATGGGCGTATCGGACCAGGGTCTGTGCCTGCTGGAGTTTGCCGAACGCCGCATGCTGGACACGCAGCTCAAGCGCCTGCGACGGAGAATGGGCCGCGTGTTCCTGCCGGGCGATCACCCGCTGATGCAGCAGGTGAAGACCGAACTCGACGACTACTTTAACAACAAGCTGCGGCAATTCACCCTGCCCACCGAGGCTCCGGGAACGGAGTTCCAGGAGTCGGTCTGGCAGGCGTTGCTGCGCATTCCTTACGGCGAAATGCGCAGCTACGCCGCCATCGCCGAAGAAATCGGTCAGCCAGCCGCAGTACGGGCCGTCGGGCGCGCCAACGGCGACAATCGCATCGCCATCATCATTCCCTGCCACCGGGTGGTCAGTTCAGACGGCGAACTCACCGGTTACGGCGGCGGCCTGTGGCGCAAGGAATACCTGCTCTCGCTGGAGCAGTCTCAGGATTTTCATTTAGCGTGAGGGGTGTTACATGGGCCACCGTTTATCAAAAATCTACACACGCACCGGTGACAAGGGCACGACCGGACTCGGCGACGGATCGAGGGTCGAGAAGGATAATCTGCGAGTCGAGGCTTTCGGCACCGTGGATGAACTGAACAGTACCGTGGGGTTGGTGCTCGCAGCAAAACTACCGATCAATATTCAATCGATCCTCAACCGGGTGCAACACGAGTTGTTCGATCTTGGTGGTGAGTTGTGTGTGCCCGGTACCACACTGATTCCCGACAGTTACATCGATGGCCTGGAGGCCGACCTGGACATGCTCAATGAGAATCTGCCGCCGCTGAAGGATTTCATCCTGCCGGGAGGGTCGGATTCAGCAGCGCGCTGCCACCTGGCAAGAACCGTTTGCCGCCGGGCCGAACGCAGGGTGGTGGCCCTGGCCCACGACGAAGACGTCAACCCAGCTACCATCCGTTATCTGAACCGCCTGTCCGATTTCCTGTTCGTAGCCGCCAGGGTGATTGCGCGCGCAGACAACGGTGCCGAGGTCCTCTGGGTGCATGGAGATCAGCGAGTGTAGGCGCGGGTTCGTACACTAATGACTGGCGGGGAATGAGAACTGTGCGCCTTCGCGTACTCCGCTGGAAGGCCAGCGCTGGGTGATCGTTTTGCGCCGCGTGTAGAAGCGAACCGCGTCAGGCCCGTAGGCACACAGGTCTCCGAACAGGGAGCGCTTCCACCCACCGAAGCTGTGGTAGGCTACCGGCACCGGCAGCGGGACATTGACGCCGATCATGCCGACTTTGATGTTGTCGCTGAAATACCGCGCAGCCTCGCCATCGCGGGTAAAGATGCAGGTGCCGTTGCCGTATTCGTGCTGGTCTATCAGGTCCATGGCTTCGCGCATCGTGTCCACCCGCACCACGCAGAGCACGGGACCAAAAATTTCGTCCTGATAAATCTTCATCTCCGGTGTCACGCGGTCGAACAAGGTGCCGCCCAGGAAAAACCCGTCTTCAAAACCACTGACACACAATCCGCGTCCATCCGTGACCAGCTCTGCACCTTCGCGCTCACCCAGGTCCACGTATCCTTGCACTTTCTCAAAGTGCTGGCGGGTGATCAGCGGGCCCATGTCGTTGTTGTTGTCGGTGCCCGGGCCAACTTTCAGCTGTTTCAGTTCCGCTTTCAGTTTTCCGACCAGTACATCCCCGGTTTCCTCGCCCACCGCAACCACCACGGAAATAGCCATGCAGCGCTCCCCACAGGAACCGTAAGCCGCACCCATCAATGCAGACACGGCATTGTCCATGTCCGCATCGGGCATCACGATGGCGTGGTTCTTGGCGCCACCCAGCGCCTGGACGCGTTTGCCGTGTGCGCTGCCGGTTTGATAGACATATTCCGCAATTGCGGTGGAACCTACGAAAGAAACTGCCTGCACCCGCGGATCTGTCAGCAGCGTATCGACAGCTACCTTGTCACCGTTCACCAGGTTGAATACACCCTCGGGCAAGCCCGCTTCGTGCAGCAGTTCAGCCACCAGCATCGGGGCGGACGGATCGCGTTCAGAGGGTTTGAGTACAAAGGTATTGCCGCACACGATGGCCATCGGGTACATCCACATCGGCACCATCGCCGGGAAGTTGAACGGTGTGATGCCGGCCACCACGCCCAGCGGCTGGAACTCGCTCCAGCTGTCTATCGCCGGACCCACGTTCTTTGAGTGTTCGCCTTTGAGGAATTGTGGCGCGCCACAAGCGTATTCGACAATTTCCACACCACGCGCAAATTCGCCCTGTGCATCGTGCAAAACCTTGCCATGCTCTTCAGTAAGCAGCGCCACGATGTGGTCTGCATTTTGTTCCAGCAGTTGCTTGAAACGGAACATGACGCGGGCACGCTTGGCGACCGGCGTATTGCGCCAAGCGGGGAAAGCCTTTGCAGCGGCTGCTATCGCTTCTTCCACAATCTCTTTGCTTGCCAGCGCCACCTGCCTGATTGCTTTTCCGGTCGCCGGGTTGAAAACGTCCTGGCGGCGCCCGTGGTCTGCCACATTCGCACCATTGATGAAGTGGCCAACGGTTTCCATCGCCTCAATGCCTGCTATAGCCTCGATATTCATAAGGTATTCCTCGATTAAACAGCCGGCTTTCGTAGCCGGTAAAATTCAATATTTATCTAGTCAATACGATCCAGCACTTTCCTGATCTTTTCAAAAGTCATGGTCATATCTTCGGGCCGGGAATTCAGGAAAGG
>JADFKH010000065.1 GCA_022565025.1 Pseudomonadota bacterium | reverse complement strand
CCTGTCCACTCCCGATATAAGGGAGCCACTGCGTCTGATCAAACCGGAGGCATTTTACCTGTTTGTCAATCCAGACTTGGAGGCACTCCCCGCCGGACAGAAAGCACTTTTGCGCATGGGCCCGATGAATGCACAGCGGGTCAAGGCAAAATTGCGGGAAATTCGCACGGCCCTGATAGAATGATGGCTGGCGACATCGTGCGCTTAGGTCCATCCCTGGACATATGCTCTCGCCCCATGTCTTGACACTATGACGAGTCGAAATCTTGGCTGAGCGCGCAAGTAGCGAGCGCCCTCGCGGAAAGTCCCTCAAACCTCTGCGGACGCTGATTCCGTTTATCCGCCCGTATCGTGGAACGCTGGCAGCGGCCCTGACCGCGCTGCTGATTGCTTCAGGGGCAATGTTGGCGCTGCCTGTCGCTCTGCGTTACCTGATTGATAATGGTTTTATTGCGGAGGATGTCGGCACGGTAAACCGCTATTTTGGCTGGTTCCTGGCCGCGGCTCTGGTTTTCAGTGTATTCGCCGCGCTGCGCTACTACCTGGTGACCTGGCTGGGTGAGCGCGTGGTAGCCGACCTTCGCACCGCCGTCTACCAGCGCGTTATTGGAATGGATCCGGCTTTTTTCGAAGTAACCAAGACCGGCGAGGTTCTTTCCCGTTTGACTACCGACACCACGCTGGTGCAAAGCATTTCAGGTGTGGGCTTGTCCATCGCATTGCGATCTGTGCTGAACCTGACCGGCGGCCTGATTTTGTTGGTTCTAACCAGTCCTCAGCTGGCCGCTTACATCATGGTGGGAATACCGGTCGTAATTCTGCCAGTGATCCTGATTGGGCGCCGCATAAGAAGCCTGTCGCGTCAATCACAGGACCGGATTGCCGATACCAGTGGACTGGCCGGTGAAACTCTGAACGCCATGCAAACAGTACAGGCGTTTACGCTGGAGAAACTGCAAGCCCGGCGCTACGCCGAAGCGGTAAATGCCAGCTTCATCACAGCGGTCCGCCGGATAAAGATGAACGCGTTGTTGACCGTCATTGCCACATCCTTGGTGTTTGCTTCGATTACCTTCATCCTGTGGATTGGGTCACGCGCGGTACTGGCCGGCACGATGACCGGTGGGCAACTGGGCCAGTTCCTGATGTACGCCATGATGGTCGGCTCCTCGGCAGCAGCACTGAGCAGTCTGTGGGGTGAAATTCAGCGTGCTGCCGGCGCGATGGAGCGCCTGTCTGAATTGCTGCATGCAGAACCGGCCATCCGGGCCCCGGCTGATCCGGAACATTTGCCTGCCAAAGCACGTGGCCGGATTCGCTTCGAACATCTTGCATTCCGTTATCCTTCACGGCCTGACTCCCTGGCGCTGGATGATTTCAGCCTGGAGATCCGGCCCGGTGAAACCGTGGCAATCGTCGGGCCTTCGGGTGCCGGTAAAAGTACCAGCTTCCAGTTGTTGCTTCGTTTCTACGAGGCGGCATCCGGCCGGATCCTGATCGATGACACCGAAATTTCCCGGCTCGATCCGTTGGAGTTGAGAAAACAGATCGGTCTGGTGCCCCAAGAGACCGTATTGTTCGGTGAGAGTGCCCTTGAGAACATCCGTTACGGCCGCCCCGGGGCAAGTGAAGAGGAAGTAAAACAAGCCGCGGCACTGGCCGCAGCCGATGATTTTATCAGGGCGTTGCCGGATGGCTACGACACCTTCTTGGGTGAGCGTGGCACCCGCCTTTCAGGGGGACAGAGGCAACGCATCGCGATTGCGCGAGCGATTCTGAAGGATCCGCCCATCCTTTTGCTCGACGAGGCCACCAGTTCGCTGGATGCCCAGAGCGAGCGCCTGGTACAGACAGCACTGGAAGGCTTGATGAAAGACCGCACCACGCTGGTCATCGCACATCGCCTGGCGACGGTTAAAAAAGTGGATCGAATCGTGGTCATGAACCACGGTCGAATCGAGGCCGTTGGCAGTCACGATGAATTGATCCGCAGCAATAATCTGTACGCCAGGCTGGCCGAGTTGCAGTTTGGAATTTAGCCGCCAAGTTCCTGCCAGGCGTGAATGGCGGCGCCCCTGATGCCGAGACCCGGGTCCGTATTCAGGTAAATGGGAATGCTTTCCAACAGGTGGCGGTAGTGATCGGCGTCGTTGAATTCCTGGCTGAATTCCTTACAGCGTACCAGGTGGGGGTTTTTTGCCGCGATGCCTCCCGTGATGATCAGCTTTTCAACCGGATGCATGGCCAGGCAGTAATTCCTGCAGGCGCGGGCGTAGAAACGTGAGAACATAGCGCAGGTTTGAGTATTGCCGGAGGCAGTGGTCAGGGCTTCCGCCGGGCTTGCCAGCTCACCGCTCAGGCATTCGTGGATCAGGACCGCCCCGGCGCCACTGATAACATCATCATTGCTGATCCATTTTTTGCCTGTCCTGGATATGAGGAACCGTTCAATAGTTCTTTCTTCGGGTCCATGGAATGCAAAGGTGGTGTGGCCGCTTTGCGAACCTATGACGACTCGCCGCCCGGCCAAGGGCTTAAGAGCTGCGTGCCCCAGGCCCGTGCCGGCGCCGATGATCGCAATGGAACCGGGTCCGAACCCCGTGCCCGGGCGCACCGGTTCCAGCTGATCCAGTAAATCTTCATCCAGGCAGGCGTGAGCCTGGGCGACAAAATCATTCAACAGAAAAATATCAGGGATGTTGCCGGCTGAGGCCAGGTCAATGTCCCAGGGGATGTTCGGCAGGGTTGCTTGGCCAAGGTCCACCGCTCCAGCCACGCCCAGCGAGACTGCACGGTAATGCCCCAGGTCAGCAATTTCAGCAGGCGCATTGTGCTGGAAGTGATCCAGCAAGTCATGCAGTGAGCCAATGGAATCCAGCCATGTCGGGAACACATAAGGCTCTCCCATCGATACACTGGACAGACCATCGATCTCCACACAGGCGAAACGCGAATTCGTTCCGCCGATGTCCGCCGCCAATATCCTCATGCGGCCATTATGCCCGGAATTTTCCCTCTATAATGTTCCACGCGATTTCATCAATACATGGAGAACAAGATGAAGGACAGTCATTCGCCGGTATTGGTCTCTGTTGTCGTGCCGGTCTTCAAAGGCGGAGAAGACCTTGATCGTTGCCTGGACGCCGTGTTCCGCACTAACTGGCCCGCTTTTGAATGCATCGTGGTAGATGATGGTTCAAGCGATAAACTTACTGCTGAGATTGCCGGGCGCCACGGTGCACACCTGGAGTGCATGGGGCAGCGGAGAGGTCCGGGCGTGGCCCGCATCACGGGTGTAAAAAAAGCCCGGGGTGAGATCATTTTCTTCACCGATGCCGATGTGTTGCTGCATCCCGATGCAATAGGCAAGGCTGTAGCAGCGCTTGAATCCGACCCGGACCTTGCCGCTGTTTTTGGCAGTTACGACGATACACCGGGCCATGGTTCCTTCCTTTCACGCTATCGAAATCTGTATCACCACTGGACTCACCAGGCCGGTAATGAAGAAGCCTCGACTTTCTGGACGGGATGCGGAGCGATCCGGCGGCACGTGTTTCTCGAGATGGGAGGATTCAGTGCCGATTATACACAACCAAGCATTGAGGATATTGAGCTGGGCTACCGGTTGCGTGAAGCCGGCTACCGGATCCGGCTGCTCAAGACGATGCTTGGCACCCATTTGAAACAATGGAAATTCTGGGACATGTTGCGGACCGATGTTTTTCGACGCGGAGTGCCCTGGATGGTGTTGTTGTTGCGATATCCTTCGGCGCCGGCTGACCTTAACTTGAATATGCGTGCCAGGGCAGCCACGGTGTCTGCTGCCCTGCTGTTGGTAATCATGCTGCTGTTGCCGCTTGCAGGCCATGCATTGGCAACCGTTCCGACACTGGTCTTGTTTCTGACCGCCGTGATTTGCAGCCCTCTGACAAAGGATTCTGACCCAGGACAAACCGGGAGCAGATGGCAGTCCCCCCTGGCATTTTTGATCGGAATTCTCATGCCCCTGCTGGCTCTTGCCTGGGTTATGGACCCCTGGGCTTTACTGCCGCTGGTACTGGTTGCGGTCATTATCGGGTCCCATGCAGGTTTTTATCAATTACTTGCAAAACGGGGTGGAATCGCTTTTGCCATAGCCGTCGTCCCTCTCCAGGTGTTGTTTTTCATGGGCTGCGCCCTTTCTGTTTTTCTCGGCTTCCTTGCCTGGCATCGCCAGGGTTGAGACGGCGCGGCACAAGGAGGGTAGAATGTCGGCAGCATGTAGAATCACACGGGTATCTCTGGGAACCTCCGCTGCGCGCCAACCGTCCGGGATCACAAAGTGAACAGTAGTCAAGAGCACACACCTTGTTGACGCAACCCGCCAACTCGAACGAAACCGCGGACAAATCCGCCGACGCTCAACGATGCGTAATCATCGGCGCCGGACCCGCTGGTCTCACTGCGGCTCACGAACTCTTGGAACAGGGCCATCGCGCAATCGTGCTCGAGGCCGACCATCAGGTGGGTGGCATATCGCGGACCGTCGAGTACAAGGGCTTCCGCTTCGACATCGGGGGCCACCGCTTCTTCAGCAAGGTCGAGATGGTGCGGGACTGGTGGGACCGGATGATGCCGGACGACTTCCTGGTTCGCCCCCGTCTCTCCCGCATCTTATACGACGACAAGTTCTTCGACTATCCGCTGAAGCCACTGAATGCCCTCCGCAGCCTCGGTCTCCTGGAGAGCATTCGAATTGGCATCAGCTTCGTGACCATCAAGCTCTTTCCGTACCGGGAGGAGGACAGCTTCGAGCAGTGGGTTTCGAATCGATTCGGTCGCAGACTCTATGAGATCTTCTTCAAGACTTATACGGAGAAGGTCTGGGGGATGCCTTGCTCGGAGATCAGCGCCGATTGGGCGGCGCAGCGCATCAAAGATCTCGACCTACTCACGGCGGTCCGAACGGCCTTTCTCGGCAATCGCGGGTCTGATGGCAAAGTCGTCACGTCGCTGATCGAGGAATTCAACTATCCCAGGCTCGGGCCGGGAATGATGTGGGAACGGGTCACGGAGGTGATCGAGCAGCGGGGCTGTCCCGTGGAGTTCGGAAATCGCGTCGAGCGTGTCAACCATTCAGACGGTCGCGTTCGATCCGTCACCGCTCGCACGGACGAAGGTTCGCGGGAGGTATTCGGCTCCAACTTCATCTCGACCATGCCCATTTGCGACCTCTTCGAGGCGCTTGACCCTCCGCCCCCGGAGGACGCACTGCAAGCGGCACGCGACCTCCGGTATCGCGACTTTTTGACGGTCGGCCTGATCCTCGCTTGCTCCGACCCCTTCCCGGACAACTGGATCTACATCCACTCCGACCGCGTACGCGTCGGACGCATCCAGAACTTCAAGGCGTGGAGCCCCGAGATGGTTCCGGATCCGTCCAAGAGCTGCATCGGGCTCGAGTACTTCGTCCAGGAGAACGATGATCTCTGGAGTATGGCCGATGACGACTTAATCGCTCTTGGTGCCCAAGAGAGCGCATCGTTGGGACTGATCCGCACCGAGGACGTGATCGACGGTGTTGTCATCCGGATGCCAAAGGCCTACCCCGTCTACGATCGAGACTACCAGAAGCGCCTGGACGTGATTCGTGCGTATCTCGAGGGGTTGCCCAACCTGCAGCTCGTCGGTCGCAATGGCCAGCACCGCTACAACAATCAAGACCACTCCATGGTCACGGCGATCTACGCGGCCCGCAACATCGCCGGAGCCGACTACGACGTTTGGGGGGTCAACGTCGAGGAGGAGTACCACGAGGAGACCAGCGCCAGCCAGTCGAATGGCGCATCCGGCGAGCGTCTAGTCCCGCAGCGATTGGAGGAGAGCCGTGCGGCTCGAGTGCTTCGCGACGCCTTTGCGCGTTACGACGCCATCGCTCTTGGTTTTGCCCTGGCAATCCCCACGGCGTTCGGTTTGTTCGCCGCCACGGCTATACTACTGATCAAGGGTGGTCCTGCCGTCGGCGCGAACCTGACACTCTTGAGCAACTACATTGTTGGCTTCCAAGTCAGCTGGGCGGGTGCGTTCATAGTCTTGGTGGAAGCCGGAGTGCTGGGCTTCGGTTTCGGCTGGGCCATGGCCAAGCTGATCAACGCCGTGGTCGGGTGGCAGGAGAGAGCTCTCATCCGGCGCCTCGAGCGGCACCTGGTCTTCGAGGCTCTAGATAAGAAAGTGTCGTGAGTGAAGCGGTGAAGACTCACGAGCACGATCAAGAGGCGGAGTGGGCGATGATCGGCCATGCGGTCGCACGGCTCCGTGCATCGGTCATGGCGGTCGTATTCGGCCTGACCTCTGGAACCGGACTGTTCGTTGCGACCACCTGGCTGGTGATTCGCGGAGGGGAACAAGTCGGACTGACACTCGGCCTTCTCCGGAACTACTTGCCGGGCTATTCGGTGACCTGGCCGGGGGCCTTTTTGGGGTTTTTCTACGCAGCGGTGGTCGGAGGCGTCGTGGGCTGGGTTATCGCGTTCATCTACAACAAGATCGTCGCCCGCCGCAGCAACGACTGAACATTTCCCATTTTTTATTTGGTGATCCTGCCCGCTACGGGCACCTGGCACACATCGAGCACCTTGGGTGGCTGGTTGTGGAAAAACTTCTGTTTGCGGTTGAGCCTGTCTTTGAGCAACTTCTTGAACCCCTCGTTAGTGGTGTCTACAACGTAAACTTTCAGTCTATCTTCTTCCGGGATTTCTGACAGCAGTTGCATCTTACTGATCCGCGAACTTTCCATTTCGTCCTGGATGATGCCATTGCCCAGTATCGGACCCCGCTTGATCCGTTGCACAACGTCCATGCCGTACACAACACGACCAAAGATGTTCATATTACGATCCAGGTAGCGGGGTGCCTGGCCGATTACGATATAGAAATCTGTCCGGCTGGAATCAGGGTCATCCTTGCGGGCCATGGCCACGATACCAGGACAGTGGGTCAGCCAGACCTTGTCCCTCGACGGATCCCGCGCAACCGCGAAACCGTCGATTATGCCGGTTTCAGGGGCAAACATATCCGGCGATTGGACATGCATATAACTGAATTCTTCATTCCAGTCGATCTCGAATTCTGCATCGACCAGGGGGGCATTACTGAGTTCTCCCAGGTCGCTGCCGTCACCGCCCTGTGCCACGAAGCCGTCGATCACACGGTAAAAACTGAGGCCATCGTAAAAACGGTCCTCGGTCAGTTGTTTAAATTGTTTCACCGTTTCAGGGGCAAAAGCCGGGTTCAACTCTATGACGACCAGGCCTTCAGGCATTTCCAGGAAAATGGTGTTTTCCGGATTGAGTTCGCGCCAGGTTGGCTCCACGGTTGCCCGTAATCCCGTGGAGACCAATACACAAAGCACAGACAGCGACCAAAACACATACCGGGATACCCATGCAATATGCGGATTGGGGGACATGGTGTTCAGAGCGTCAGGGTATCTGGATATTGCCACCACCCATGCCCCCCATGGGGCCTGTACCCGCCCGGGGGATAACAATGGAAGAAGCATGTTGACGCTGCATCTCCTTGAGTTCTTCCATGGTTTTCTCGAACGCTGCTTTGGCGGCATCACCAAAATTGGCGGCAGCTTCCGCCAACGATTCTCCATCGATCTCGAAAGAAAGCGGCAAGGGTCCGGCCGAGGTCAGTACCTGTGTGGCGCCGACGAACTGTATCGATCGTGTCGCATCCGGATCACCGGTCGCTGTTACCGGAGAAAGCCGGCGCAATGTGCCTACCGCGTTGTCAGTGAATACTTCTTCCAGATACAGCTTGGCTGCATCCATTTGGATTTCGTTGGAGGTTGCGGGATGATTCATGCCTGATTCCTAGTTCAGAAGCCCCTTAAATGGGGCCACTATTTGTTCAACGCAATGTATAGTACCAATAGTCTGGAACCATTTGGGCCTGCAACGCAGCGACCCGGCAAGTGTAAACCGGCCCTAATAAGAAACAGGGAGTGCTAAACAGTCCTTGGCCCACAGGAGGTGGTGACATGAATGAACTGCACAAGGAGCACGATTTTGGCAAGTTTGGCTTTACTGTCGACCCGGACGGAAACCGGGTTGAGCTTTGGGAATCGGCAGAACAAACATGACCGCCAAGAATTCTGCCAAAGATTCTTATTTTGCAAAGCGCCTCGACGAACTGGAATGCCGCTTGGCATTCCAGGATGACCTGATCGATTCCCTCAACCAAGTGATTACTCGTCAGGACCGTGAGATCACCCATATGGCAAGCCAGCTCAAGGACCTTTTCACCAGGATTTCTGAACAACTCGAGACTGCCGCCCCGGGCACATCCACCAAACACGAGGACCCCCCGCACTATTAATCTAGTGCAGTGCATGATAACGAATATTGCCGATTTTCGGCAAAACGTGGGAGCATCGCCCGCCGGAATCACGTAGAATGTCTCATCCACGCAGGACTGTTTTTCCATGGCCAACGACACCAAGAATCTCGCCCTCTACTGTGACTTCGAAAATATAGCGTTGGGCGTCCGTGACGCAAATTATGCACGTTTTGAAATCGAAGAAATCCTCGAACGCCTCCTGGTAAAGGGCAAAATCGTCGTCAAGAAAGCGTATTGTGACTGGGAGCGTTACAAGGATTTCAAGCGGAGCATGCACGAGGCTTCATTCGAGCTGATTGAAATTCCCCATGTGCGCCAGTCAGGCAAGAATTCCGCTGATATCCGGATGGTCGTCGATGCCCTGGACCTTTGTTATACCAAGTCTCACGTGGATACCTTCGTCATCATTTCCGGGGATTCTGATTTTTCACCACTGGTATCGAAGCTGCGGGAGAACAACAAGGTTGTCATCGGTGTCGGGGTCAAGAACTCCACATCCGATCTGCTGATCGCGAATTGTGACGAGTTCATTTTTTACGATGATCTGATCCGGACTGCGGAACGCCGCAAGCCGCGCAAGAAGAAAACCAACGAGCGCAAGGAAAGTGAAGGGCGCAAGGAAAGTGACGATCGAACGCAGAAGGCCCGCCAGGAAGCTCGTGCAGAAAAAGCGTTCGATCAGGTGCTGGAAACCATTGATGACCTGATTAGCGAGCGGGGTGACGAGGACAAGCTCTGGGGATCAATGGTCAAGCAGGCGCTGAAAAGGCGCAAGCCGGGCTTCAACGAGAGTTACCACGGTTTCCGTTCATTTGGGAAATTACTGGAGGACATGGAAGAACATGGCTTGCTGATGTTGGAGCACGACCAGAAGTCCGGGGGTTATATTATTACCAGTGTGAACTGATCTCCCATTTCGCTGGACGAAGTACTAGTTCGCCTCCGGGTCTGTGTCCGTGTATGATGCGCATGCTGCAATGCGCGTTACGAGATATCAGCTTGTTTAGGTTCGACTGGTTTTCCTTCCAGCTTTTAAAGGTTCCGTTCCCGTTATAAACAGCAGGTCACCTGTCCGGGTCGATGATCCGAGGTGCAATTTATGTTCTAAAAAGTGAGTTAAAGCAATGTCAGATACAATTGTCGGTACAGTTAAGTGGTTCAACGATGAAAAAGGTTTTGGTTTTATTGCCCGTGAAGGTGAGCGCGATGTGTTCGTGCACTTTCGTTCAATTGCCATGGAAGGACGCAAGTCTCTCAGTGAAGGCCAGCGGGTTGAATTCACGATTGGCGAAGGCCAGAAAGGCCCGCAAGCGGAAAACGTAGTACCGCTGTAAATCGTCACAAGGTGTAAAAGTAAACCCGGCACAGTCCGGGTTTTCTTTTGTCTGCGGCTATAAAAAAACCCGGCCTGTGCCGGGTTGCAAGCTTTGAACTGATGCCCTGATGACTTTGTTTTTCTGCCGTAACGGCACAGGGTTCATCTTTTGTGATCAGCGCCTGTAAAACCCCGTTGACGACTGATCATTTCTGCCTGTCCCCCAAGCATCTTGGCTTTCAAGCGGTTTGGTTTGCGGATGGCAATAGATCTTGTGCTTTTGCATTCGCGACTGTGAGATATTTTTTATCGTTTGCGTCATCCTTGACATAAGCTCCTGCAATTCATTTTTGTTAACTAAGACCTGGTAAGGGGCTGGGAGAGTCGGAACCCCGTTAGTGCAAGGAGGATGGGGCTCCAAGTCTTCCCGGATAACTGCTACCAGTCAGTTAATAAGTACAACTCTATTCAAGCAAAAATCGGGCCAAAACTGGAATATGAAAAAAATATCAATTAAAAGATGGGGATAGCATATATAGCAAAAATGAATTTAGCCAAATTTGTCCACATACTGTCCAATTACGTCAGCAAAGATGACAATAATTGTCACTTCAAACAGGAATCGGTACAGAATTTTGTAGGAGATGGTATGGACCTCTCCCTCCCGTAAGATCCATTTGGGATCACGGTCTATAATGGCGTCTTGCGCGATTATTCCAGAGCGTATTGGCCGCACGCGGCGTCTTACATTTCGCTTGCAAGAGGTGCTACTACAGCGGTTCCAACCAGTTGTGGTTGTCCCTGGTCCGCCCGTTGAACAGGCCGAAAAATGCATCCTGTATTTTTCGCGTCAGGGGGCCGCAGCCGCCATTGCCGATGGAAATATGGTCAAGCTGGCGTACCGGGGTTACTTCTGCGGCTGTGCCGGTCATGAATATTTCATCCGCCACGTAAAGCTGTTCGCGTGAAATCGTCTGTTCCGTGGTTTCAATGCCCATGTCCGCCGCCAGCTGGATTACGGTATGGCGTGTAATCCCACTCAGGATGGATGAGGATGCGGGCGGCGTGATCAGCCGGTCCTGCAGGATGACAAAAATATTTTCACCGGCGCCTTCACTCAGCAGCCCATCAATGCCCAGGCCAATGCCTTCATCGAATCCTCGGTCCCGCGCCTCAAAAGCAATCAACTGACTGGACAGATAATTGCCGCTGGCTTTCACACCAGGTGGCATGGTGTTTGGCGCTAGCCGGTTCCAGGAAGTTATACAGGCCTTGATGCCGTTCTTCAGTCCCTCCTCGCCGAGATAGGCACCCCACGGAGTGACGATGATGGTGACATCCACCACATTCATATCCTTTGGTATAACGCCCAGTCCGCAGTTCCCACGGGAAACCAGGGGACGGATGTAGGCGCTCGCCAGTCCACTGGCGCGTACGGTGTCCCGGCAGGCCTGGTGTAACTCTTCCCCGGACCATGGCATGGGAATACGGTATACGTCTGCTGAGTATTGGAGCCGCTTGAGGTGATCCGCCAAGCGGAAGACCTTGGTGCCGTCCGGTGTGTCATAGGCCCTGATGCCTTCGAATACCGAAGAACCGTAATGCAAGGCATGACTTTGCACATGAACCATGCACTCAGCGTGTTCCCGCAATGCGCCATTAAACCAGATTTTATTGTTATCACTCATGCACAAACTCCTGTAACTATTCCGGCCAGTGCGGGCCCTGTTTCGGTGTATTGCATTATCTCCCAAAGCCGGTGGGTTACAATAGGTTACTAACCCGTATATTGCACGAAGGATTCGGAATTTACAGTGGAGCCAGATGCACTGCAAAACCGGATAGGACAAACTGTATTTTTCGCATGGCAATCATTTTGGATATAAGCTATTAAATTTGTTCATGAACAGTCATATAATCGTCCGCCTTCGTGCAATATGCGGGTTAAGCAGCTATTTGGGAATTATTTGATGAATCAATGTCAGGAGGAGTTCCTCGTCGCCGGATGGCAATTAATGCTGATCGGTGCGTGAACGCTATACCATGGTTTGTATCCAGCAAGCATAGTAGGCAGGTAACAGTTTGAACCGCAAGGTCAGCCACCGCCACCGTCACGTGCCTCCGGATTTCAACCGGGCCTTCGCAATGGGCGTGGCATTAAACGTCGTTTTTGTCATTATCGAGGTTTTTTACGGCGTGTTGTCCGACTCGCTGGCTCTGTTGACCGATGCCGGCCATAACCTGAGCGACGTTCTTGGTCTGCTGCTGGCTTGGGGCGCCGTGGTACTGGCAAGAAAACGGCCGTCTTCCAGGCGGACCTACGGTTTTTCCCGGGCAACGATCATTGCCTCCTTGTTCAGTGGTCTATTACTGATGGGTGCGGTCGGTGCGATAGGCTGGGAAGCGGTCAATCGCCTGATGGAGCCACCCGAGCCTGCCGGCAAGACGATCATGATCGTTGCTGCTATCGGTGTATTGGTCAACACGGTCACAGCACTGTTCTTTTTATCCGGCAAGGACAGTGATCTGAATATCAGGGGTGCCTTTCTCCACATGGCGGCCGACGCTGTTGTGTCGTTGGGTGTTGTTGTATCCGGAGCGTTGATTCTGTTTTACGGCTTCAACTGGATTGACCCGGTCATCAGTCTGGTCATTGCTGCCGTTATTTTCCTGTCTACCTGGGGTTTGCTGCGGGATTCATTGAATCTGGCAGTGGATGCAGTACCTAAAAATGTAGATCCGGATGCCGTCAGGAAATACCTGTCCGGGCTGCCGGGCGTCCTGCGCTTGCACGATTTGCATATCTGGCCGATGAGCACCATCGATACGGCTCTGACTGCTCACCTGGTGATGAGCACCATGCCGGACAGTGACCGTTTCGTCAACGAAGTTGCACATCTGCTCGCAGACAGCTTTTCGATTAGCCACGCAACCATTCAACTCGAGCGGCATGACAGTGACATCATTTGTTATCAATCCGCGCATTGTGCTGAATGAACGGAACAGCGTTCGACCCAACATTCGCCAAACATGTGCTCGAAGGGCTGAGCAGGCCCGAGAAGTTCTTACCTTCCCGTTATTTTTACGATGCCAGGGGCGACCGCCTGTTCCAGTCCATAATGGCCAGCCCGGAATACTATCTCACCGACTGTGAACTGGAGATTTTCGAAACCCAGGGCGATGAGCTGGCCCGGGCGCTGATGACGGACCGGTCCTGCGAATTAATTGAGCTGGGTTCGGGTGATGGTCTGAAGACCAGCCTGTTGCTGGATGCCCTGCATGAGCACCACCAGGATTGGGTTTACCGGCCGGTGGACATTTCCGACAACAGCCTGGATCTGCTCGAGCAACGGCTGGTTCCGGACCGCCCCTGGCTGGATTTCCAGGCGATTCATGCCGACTACATGGACCTGTTGAGGGAGTTCGAGCCGGGTGGTATTCGCCGGGTGTTCATGTTCCTGGGCTCCAATCTGGGGAATTATACCAGCCGGCAGGCGATTACTTTCTTGCGCTTGATCCACGTTGCGATGGCGCCGGGCGACGCTTTGCTGGTGGGGCTTGATCTCAAAAAGGACCCAGATGTTATCCGGGCCGCCTACAATGACGCAGCCGGTTATACGCGGGACTTCAACCTTAACCTGCTGGCCCGTATTAACCGGGAATTGGGTGGCGATTTTAACCTGGATTCGTTCGAGCACGTGCCAGTCTATGATTTAGCC
>JADFKH010000064.1 GCA_022565025.1 Pseudomonadota bacterium | reverse complement strand
GTACATATTGTGATCAATAACTGACGTGCCGTGCTGATGGGCGCCTGCGTACACCGGATTGTCAAGATCGCGGACATCGAACATCAGGGTACGGGTGTTCATTCCAAAATTGATTTCATCCAGCTCGTCACCCATGAAGAACATGCCCTGGCCGGAGTCCAGCCAGCCCTGGTGGCCGAAGCCGGTCAACGGGTAATTTGCCTTACCGAGCATGACGGCCCCTTGTTTGTTGCTGACATCCACAATGGTCAATGAGTCTCCATTGCTTGCGAAACAGATCTCAGCGCCCTGGTGATCGGCATCCGGACCGGTGTACATCACGCATTGCACATCGTGTGTGTAACCATCGTCGGAGAAACAGCCCGCAAACGAGGGTAATTTCGGATCGCTGATATTCACCATGTGCAGCCCCCCTTCGCATTGCTCGCTGCCCACGATATAGGCAAATCCACTTTCTTCATTAATCGCGATGTTGTGTGCTGCGCCAACCACCTCGTACAGGGTGTCGACTGTAAACACCTGGGGCGACTCGAGTCCGCGCAGGCGAGTGAGATCGAACACCTGCATGCCGTGCCCC
This sequence comes from Pseudomonadota bacterium, assembly GCA_022565025.1. Classification (GTDB taxonomy): domain Bacteria; phylum Pseudomonadota; class Gammaproteobacteria; order Xanthomonadales; family SZUA-36; genus JAJRRA01. The sequence continues at coordinate 12,864 of JADFKH010000064.1, read as the reverse complement.
ACGATATTGTCAGCAACCACGAAGGCGTGATCGGCATACACTTTCACGTCACGCCAGGGTTGTGCACCCGAAGTACTGGGCAGGTTGCCAAGGTAAACCGGTGCCACAGGATCTGTAATGTCGACGAAACTGGTTCCATTGGACCGAGCCATCAATGCGTAATAACGCCCGGTTTGCGAATCTTTCCAACCCCAGCTGTCCGCCCCGCTGCCACCGCCGATTTCCGCCAAAGGCAACCTGGCCAGCAGTTCAACGTTGCGACAGGCAAACCCGGACGAGATGCCCGACTCGCACAAATCACCTTTCTTTTCGAGGGTTGAGTTGTCTTCGTTCGCGCTTGCGCCTGCCACGATGAAAACCATGCTCATTGCAGTTACGGTGAACCACTTTCCGGGGCATAGATCAGACACCTGCCTATTTTAGTGCAAGGAGGAAACACCCACCCAATATTATTGCTTCTATTATTCTTCCCGCAGTTCAAGCAGGATCCAGGGACACTACAGTCACGAGTAACAAAATAGCGTAAGATTTCTAAGAATTCGGAATAAGCTGGGTGAAAAGCCAGGAAAACAGCTAAGCAGGTAAACAGTGATTTCCGGAAAAGGGTTTTTATTTTACAATACATTGATAATCGTCAAGACAATACCCCTTAAGGGGCGAGTAATAGAGGCAAAAAATGAATTTCAAACGATATCTTGTAATTTCAGTACTGTGGCTGGCGGTTTCCGCCAACCTGTCAATGGCCGAGGTGAAAGGCCTGGACCACTATTTCAAAAAGCCGCAATATACTGGTTTTCAACTGTCTCCCAACGGTAAGGAACTGGCTGCACTGGCCCCGGTGAATGACCGCATGAATATTGCGATCATCAACCTGGAATCCGGGGCAGCCCGCATTGTCACTGGCATGACGAAGCAGGACGTCAACGGCTTCATGTGGGCAACCGACCATCGTCTGCTGTTCTTCATGGACAAGGACGGCAGTGAGTCTTTTGGTATTTTTGCCGTGAATGCCGATGGCAGCAAACTGCGTACGCTGGCGCCGCCAGTGGACTTGCAAATCACCAACGGGCAGGCGGTGATTCGCCTCACTTTCGTACTCGATCGCCTGAAAGACGATCCTGAACACATCCTTGTCGTCAGCAACCAACGCCGCGCCGAATTCCCCGACGTTTATCGCATGGACATCATGACCGGGCGCAAGCGCATGGTGCAGAGAAATCCGGGTAATGTGCAGGGTTGGTTTGTCGGCTATGACAGCAATCTGATCGGCGCCAGTTTTACCGATGACCTTTACAACGGGTTCATGATGCTGAATGAGGAAACAGGCGAGTGGGAAGAACTGGTGCGGGCGCGCTACGACGAGCACACTTTTCAGCCGGTGGGAATCATCGGCAACGGGGATACCGGTTATGTCTCCTCCCGTCTCACCCCTGAGGGCGAGAAACGTGACAAAGCTGCCATTTACAAGTACAACTTCAAGACCCGGGAAATGGGCGAACTGGTATTTGAACACCCCAGGGTTGACGTAGTCGCGGTCAACGCCACGGATAAAAACCGCGATATCATTTCGGTCAGCTACATGGTCGGTAAACCGGAAACCTTCTATGTGGATGAGCGCTGGGCGCGCATCATGGGCGGCATCAACGCTGCATTACCCGATACCATTAACCTCATGACCAGCACCGATGAGGAAGAGACCATCGGTGTCTTGACCGCTTATTCATCGCAACAGCCGCCGGTGTATTACCTGTACAACTTTGACAACAGCTCGCTCAAGTTTATGGCCAAATCCCGTCCATGGGTAGACCCTGAAGAGATGGCCGAGATCAAATCGGTGGAATTCAAAGCTCGAGATGGGCTGATTCTGCAGGGTTACCTGACGCTACCGCCTGGCAGTGACGGCAAGAATCTGCCTACCGTGGTACACCCCCATGGCGGGCCCTGGGCGCGGGACGGATGGGGATATAACCCGGCCATCCAGTTCCTGGCCAGCCGGGGTTATGCGGTGTTGCAAGTCAACTTCCGCGGCTCCACTGGATTCGGCATGGAGCATTTCCTGGCCAGCCGCAAGCAGTGGGGACAGAGCATGCAAACAGACATCACCGACGCGCTGCAATGGGCCGTGGACCAGGGAATTTCCGATCCGGACCGGGTATGTATTTACGGCGCAAGCTATGGCGGTTACGCTGCCATGGCCGGCCTGACCTACTCGCCGGAACTGTACAAGTGTGGAATTAACTACGTCGGCGTCACGGATCTGCTGGTGCTGTTCAAGACTGCCCCCGATGCATGGGCTGCGGGCCTTGACCAGATGAAGGAACTGGTTGGTGATCCCAAGAAGGAACGCGAGTTTCTGCAGGAATGGTCGCCCAGCAACCACGCCGACAAGATCCAGGTGCCGGTATTCATGGCCTATGGCCTGAAGGACCCGCGGGTCAATATCAAGCACGCTAAAGTCATGCAAAGCGCCATGAAGAAAAACGGTGTGCAGTATGAACTCATGATCAAGAAAGACGAAGGCCATGGTTACCGCAAGCAGGAAAACCAGTATGATTTCTTTGGCCGGATGGAAAGCTTTTTGGCCGAGAATTTGCAACCCTGATTGCACAGACTGAATCCAGGATAAATTCTGAAATTCCGCAAAAGTTGACTTATAATTCCCATTCACGGATTTAAAATAACCCAGGCCTTACAGTCCAATCTATAGTGCGCGACCATAAGGGCTTGCTCCAAATCTTTGTAATCAATCAATAGCTAGAGGGAGATATTGATGAATAGTAAATTATTTGAAAACAAACTTGTCTGGCGAATCGCATTGATCGCCATCTTCGCGGTATTTGCGGGCAGCGTTTTGGCCCAGGATTCGGACGAGGCCGAGGCCGAGGAAGAAGAAGAAGAAGCAGCCCAACTGCAAAAATTTACGGTCATCGGATCACGCATCAAGCGAAGCCAGGCTGAAGGACCGGCGCCCGTCATCATCATTGACCAGAATATGATGGCCGAGCGCGGTTATGTGACCGTATTCGAGGCACTGGCGGACTTGACGATCAACTCCGGCTTCAAATTCGAAGGCGCGGAAGCGGCGTTGTTCACGCCGGACGTTCAAACCATCAATTTGCGGGGATTTGGCGTCGGCCAGACGCTGGTTTTGATCAACGGCCGCCGGCTCGCCAATTACCCGGCAGCCTATCAATCTGATACGACGGTTTTCAACTTCGGCGCCATCCCGGTGGCCGCGATTGAGCGGATTGAAATTCTGGCCACCGGCGCTTCGGCCATTTATGGTTCCGATGCCGTAGCCGGCGTGGTCAACCTGATTCTCCGCTCGGATATTGACTACACCACGGTCAACGTGTTGTATGGCACACCGACCGAAACCAAAAGTAGTCGTAACGATATACGTGCTCAGATCCTCACCGGCAAGACCTTTGAACGCGGAAGCTTCAGTATTGTCCTTGAATACCAGAACCGGGATGGAATCACCGGCGGTGATTTTAATCAGTACGACCAGGAAACCGATTATCCCTTTGGTGTTGGCTTCAAGGATCGCGACACCCTGACCCTGGATTGGTGGGTCAATTTCTTTGGTACAGGTTTAAACACGGATCCGCCGTTTCAAAGCGATTCGAGGTATCGCGATCCGGCGCTAATACTTGCAACCAGTGGCGAAGCGGCTTGCGCAGGCACCCAGAATGGCAACGAGTATTTCCTGCGCCCCGGAGCCGGTTACGCCTGCGGTTATGATGGCATTCGGGACCGGAATTTTCGCAATGAAAAGGAAGCCTATTCGATTTTTTTCAACGGGCAGTATGAAATCGGCAACGATGCCCAGTTGTTTACCGATGTACTGTATTACTCCGGGGAATCACGCAGTGTCAGTCGGGGTGTTTACATATTCGACGACATACTCGACCTGACCAAGGCCGACAGCAACGGTGTAGGGGCGTTTTTTGGCCTGCCGTACGACTGGTACCTGGTGCAGCGCCGCTTCAACGAGGCGGATACCGGAATGAACATGGACCAAACTTTCGACGATGAAGCCCTTAGCGTCTCGGTAGGCGCTCGCGGCGTGTGGCGCGACAACCATGACTGGGAATTGGCTTTGAATTATTCCGAATATACCTATCAATCAACTCGCCCGTGGCTCAAATACCAGGAAACTATTGATGTGTTCCTGGGCACTTTCCTGGGATTCGGCCTGGTCGGTGATGAATGGTGGTCGGGTGGCACCCTCGGGGAAGGAACACCTTTTGGTCTCGGCGACCCCAACAATTTGTATGGCGCCTGCAACGATGCCTGTAAAAGTGCATTCGGCGTGCAGACTTATGGTAATGAAACCAGTTCGACCAGCGTCTTGTTTACCCTGAGCGGTGATCTCAAGGAAATGCAACACGGCCCGCTTTCCTATGCATTGGTGCTTGAATACGAAGACCAGGACTTGAGATTCATCCCGGATGAATTGATCCAACAGCAGCCACCAATACCAGGCCTGGTGGGTTCGGGCTGGTACAAGCTTACTGGTTATACCGGCGATGGCGACCGGCAACGTTATGCGCTTGGCGGAGAACTCCGTGTGCCCCTGTTCTCGACTCTGACGCTGAACCTGGCCGCCCGACTGGACGATTACGACAGTGGATCGACGTCTTTTGGCAGTAACATCACTCCGTCGGCCAGTTTCGAATGGCGTCCAGTCACGAGTTTGCTGGTGCGTGGCGGTTACACGGAGAGCTTCAGGGCGCCTGATATGGCCCAGGTATTCGTATCAACCGGCTTCTTCACGAGCCGGATAGACCTGGTGCAGTGCTACGAAATCTATGTATTTCAGAACCAGGGCTCCGACGCGGGATTTAATCAAGCTGACTGTGATTCCGATACGATTTTTGTTGAGCGGGTCGGCTCACAGTCACTTGGAGAGCAGGCCCTTGATGCCGAGACGGGCTATTCCAACTGGCTGGGTTTTTCCTGGGATATCACGGACAACCTGAATGTAACGCTGGATTACACCAAGTTGAATCTTGAAAACCGCGTGACCCTCGAGAGCCTGCAACGCATCCTCAATGAAGAGTTTGCCTGTTTCACCGGTGACCTGGCGGGACCTGCCTGTGACCGGGCTGACAACCGCATTGACCGGCAAGTTGATCCAACCACCGGATTCTCGTTCATCACGCGCTTTAACGCCACGCCAGTGAATCAGTTTCAGGAGGAATTGGAAACCATTGATGCGCGGATTTATTATAACCTGGATACAACGTTTGGCCGCTTCAGGTTTATCGGTGACTATACAAATATGCTGTCACACACCAGAATCCTGGAACCGGGTGAGCCCGAAATCGACCTGAAGAACGACCCGATACAGGGCGGTTGGGATTTCCGGTCTTCATTCACAGGAAGCGTGAACTTCACTCGGGGTGACTTCTCCACCACCCTGACGGGACTGCGCCGCGGCAGCACAACGGTGTGGCGGTGTTTTTCCGCTGTCACCGGAGAGAACCGATGCACCAACGGCGACGCCCGGAATGGAGGCTATACTACGTTTAACTGGACAGCCTCCTACCATTTCACTCCTGACTTCACCGCCCGCCTCAGGATCGTGAATGTGACCGACGAAAAACCGCCTTCTGATGACACCTTTTTGTCTTTTGACGACCCCTGGTATAACTATTTCGTTTATCCAGGCGCTGGCATCGGCCGTTCGGCGGCACTTGAGTTTGAATACACATTTTCTCATTAGATTGGGTCTACTACGAAAAGCCCGGCAATCGCCGGGCTTTTTTTCAGGCCTTGGCCTTGCCGGCTCCTGATTTCCCCGGCAGGGTCATTGCAGCCAGTATGTACAGTACACAGGCCAGCAGCACCACGACGATGAAGCCTGCATGGATCGCCAGGATGGTCGCGAAAATCGCGCTCAGTACCGAAGCACAGCCGTTGATCCCCCACGCCCAGGGAATCAACGTCGCGTGATGGCGAGCAACGCGACTCAAGCCCAGCGGGAACGGCATGCCCATCAGGAAGGCCAGAGGTGCAATCAATACCGCGGATATCAGGATCTTGTTGCTATCGTGTAGTGGCATCAGCCAGTGGAACAGGGGCGGCAGCAGAAACAGGTACACCAGGGAGATCACAACGATACCGGCCACCGGCCGGGAAACCGGTGTAGACCAGCGTTCCGACAGCGCACTTCCAAGCCCGGCAAAAATCAGGAAGGCACTCAGCACGACAGCTACCGCGTACAGCGGATGGCTCAGGAACAGGATGAATTTCTGGATGAAGGCGATCTCGATCAGCATGAAAGAGCCGCCAATCGCGAAGAAATACACGACCATGCGCCAGTGGCCCCCGGACTCATTCTTAGCCTTGTTTTTCCCCAACCACAGCGGCAACAGGATCAGCACCACACTGGCCAATGCCGCCTGGGCCAGGGTCACGATCAGTAACAGATAGCCCTGCTCCAGCAAAGGCAATCCGCCCTGTCCCTTGAGGCTAAGGATTTCCGGCAAACTGCGCCATTTCAGGAAGTGGAAGAAGTAAGGGCGGTTGTCCGTGGCCGGACGGATATTGAACTTGTAATCCTCAAAGAATTGCTCCCTTTCAGCACCCAGCAGCTCACGGGCTGCAATGAAATACCACGCTTGGCGCAATTGGTTGTAGCGGTTGGCCTCCCCGGCTTCGATACCCGGGTAATGGACCAGGTCGAACCAGCGCTGGCTGCTGAATTTTTGTAGCCGATCGATCTGGTCGGCCGTAAATGCACGGTTGCTGAGCAGCAATGTGCTGGTATTCCAGCCCCGGATCATGATCATCTGTTGTCCCGGTTCAGCCACGCCCGCCCGTTCCAGTGCGGCGGTCGCGGTGGCGAAGATCTTCAAGCCGTCGCGGGGCGGCAGTTTGATCCAGCGCGTGATGGCAAGAATGCCACCGGGCCGCAAAGTATCCAAAATTTCACCCAGAGCCTCAACGGTGTACAGGTAATTCTCACTGAGTGCATACAGCCCGGCCGATGAGGCGCTGAACGAGTCCAGCAGTGCAAGCTGCACCAGGTCGTATTTTTCAAAGTGGCCCGCTATGTAACCGCGCGCTTCGCTGATGTGCACGCTCACCCGCGGATGTGTGAACAGCGCGCCCGAAAAATCAGCGAATTCATCATTCACCAGTTCCACCACCTGGGGGTTGAGTTCCACCGCATCGATGCGGGACGCACCCTGGTACAGGGCTTGCAGCACATCGGCGCCACCACCGGCGCCCAGTACCAGCACTCTTGGTTTATCCAGCAAATGGTAGGGCAGGGCCGAAGTAACGTGATCCAGGTATTCCATCGAAGCCAGCTTGCCGTCAAAGCGGGTGATCACGCTAATTCCGTCACCATCGGTGAATATCGCCAGTTGTGCCGGCGGCCCGGCGGGCGTATTCAGGCTCAGCCCCGGAACGTACCGGAAGGGAACCGTGGGACTGCTGACGGCAGACAACAAGCCGAGCGGGCTGGAGCGTCGATCAATCTGCTGCGCTCCGACCACCCGCAGTGCCTGGCTGAGACCCTTGAACTCGGAAAGCCTGAGCTGGGGCGTGACACCGGGGAACAACAAAGAAGCCATGGCGAACAGCAAAGCCAGTTTCAGCCAACCAGGCCCGGCCCGGAACTCCCAGCAGGCAATCAGTGCGCTCAGCAGACCCAGGGCGCTGACCAGTTTCAGGGCTTGCATCGGCGCCATCACGAACAGCAGACCGATGATGCCGATGGCGCCGGCGCCCGCACCCAGCAAATCAAAGCTGTAAATCCGATGAAGCTGCTCCGGATACTCTAAAAACGCCAGGCAGATGCAATTGGCAGCACAAAAGAACGGAATGAACAACAGTAGGTAGATAGCCAGCAGCCACAGAGGCTGTTTCAGGTCCCAGAGCAGTTCCAGCGCATTGAACGGCAAAGATTGCACCAGCAGGAAACTGCCCAGCGCGGTCAGGCCGAACAGTGCGGCATTGATCTCGAAGGCGGCCTGGAAATGCCCTTTCAACCGCTCTTGCACCAGCCCCAGGAAGGTACCGCTGACACCGTATCCCAGCAGGGCCAGGCTAATGATCATGTAAGCGAAGTGATGCCACTGCGTGATCGAAAGCAGGCGCATCAGCAGGATTTCGTAAGCCAGCGCCGACGCACAAATCAGCGCAATAGAAATAAGCGGGGGCTTCACCGCTACACCGGGTTAATGCCCGCCGGTAAGCGGCACGAAGCGCACCGGCAGGACCTGCCTGGTAATCACGTCGCCTTTTTCATCTTTCCTCACCAGGGTCAGTTGCTGCACCTGGAACTGGCTGCCGACCGGGATCAACATGATGCCCCCGGGCTTGATCTGCCGCACCAGCGGCGGTGGTATGTGGCTCGAGGCCGCGGTCACGACGATGGCGTCGAACGGCCCCTGTTCCGGCCAGCCGTAATAGCCGTCGCCAATACGCGTCTCAACGTTGTTGTAACCGAGCTTCTGCAATCGCTTGGCGGCTGACAGGCCCAATGCTTCAACGATTTCAATCGTGTAAACCTTGTGCACCAGTTCCGCCAGGATCGCGGCCTGGTAACCGGACCCGGTGCCGATCTCCAGCACCGTGTCCTGCTCGACCAGGTCCACCAGATCGGTCATCAGCGCAACGATGTAGGGTTGTGAAATAGTCTGGCCGTGTCCGATGGGCAACGGCCGGTTCTGGTAGGCACTGGATTGCTTCGAGGGCGGCACGAATTCGTGACGCGGTACCGTGCCCATCGCGGACATGACCCGTTCGTTCAGGGCTGACTTGCTAATATACCGGGTGGTGTCTGCGACGCTCTGGCGTATCTCGCGCACCATTTGCTGGCGCTGGCTTGCGAATCGCTCATCAGCGCAGACGTTCATCGATATGACGATGGCAAAGAGGTACAGGGACAGTCCAGCTGCCCGCACCAGGTATGTTTCGCGAGTTCTCATGCAGGTAAGATACTAACCCCAAATCGGGTCAAGCTCACCAAAACGCCCGAAATCGTTTGCAAGGGTTCGCGAACCCAGACGGTTTCTCCGTTCTGGCGTTTAAACAGCATCAGAAAGATCAGCCAATAAAGGTGGTAAGCGTGCAATGATTCCTTGAAGTTCTTCACTCTGCCGCACCATCAGCGGTTGAACGCCTCACTGCCAGACCTCTTGCACCGCCGACCGGGCCTGGGCGACCACACTTGGGCTTGCGGAAGTGACCACCAGGGCAACTGCGTGTTGATCCGGCCACGTGTCATCGAGATAACGAAGCTGCTCAATGAGCGGACCTGAAGGACCGACGGAAACGATCCGTTGTTCGGCGCGACTTATGGTAGTGAGCGCCAAAAATAAAAATAGAATCAGGACTGAATGGATATTCACTTTATCCCCCTAATTCACCCATTCGACACCGGTGCCACAGGCACGTACATTAACGACTTGTTATGCAAGTGTCACCCAACTGAGATCAAGTTTTCTACCGCTAGAAACACAATCTATTAGATAAAGATTGATCAAACTTTGATATGGCATTCCCGTATCTTCGGCCATGGCCTTGAAATACCGAATAACGTCTTTGCCCAGTCGAATGGTCACTTGCTGCTTAGGTTTGGAAGCATACGGGTTCTTTCGATTTTTCATCTTCGAGAAATCGTATCCTGACTTCATCTCTTCACATTCAGTAATGTTTGCGTTCAGTTGGCGTAGCTTTACGCGCCGATATAATGATCATATTTCCAGACTTTCGCTCACAATGGCATACGATGAGAATTCGGGCCTTGATGCTCATACCAAGCATGATAAATCACTCCTCGTGAGCAGAGTGATCTGCATAAAAGAATTCACAGCTAGAACACGGCACCTTTTGGGTAGCTGGCCTTAGAAACGACCTTCCACTTATCTTTTGGCAACCCGTCTCTATTTCCGAACCAGATGTAGTAATCAATCCCGTTAAACTGATAAAACCACTCTTCGTATTTTGTTTTTGGCCCCAAGATTTCCAGCAAGCCTTCTTGAGGGCCCCAGTAAGGCACTTCTGGAATTGCACCCAGAGTTACTGTGTGAGGTTCGCCCAATGCTTGTTGAACAGATTGCCTGGATGAACCATCTACTATGCGTGCAAACTGTTCGTCATATGATGCGCCGTAAACACTGGCGAGCAGTCCAATGAGGAAAAGTACTATTATCGAATGTTTCATGTTGAGTTATAACGTTAAAGTTACACGACTTGTTATATGACCCGCCCATTCCGATGCTACTTTCCAAAGTGCTTCTCTAAAAACTTCGTTGCCAAATCCTTCCCCTCATCAGTAAATACAACTGATTTTTGTTTTCCAACCGGATCCCATATCCAGCCCTTTTGATAGAGAAGTCCGAGCAGATCCCAATCCATACCCTTCCAGGCGCGGATTACTTCAGCGTCTTTATGTGCGGTAAGTGACAAAATAGCCAGAGCAGCTTCGGCTAGTTTTTCTTCATCAATATTGTCTTCGAATACCATTGAATGAATCCTCTTTTCTCACAATCACCGGGTTCAACTGAGGGCTAGATGGCGCCCCTTGTTATTGAGCCTGTATCCGCCGGCCGGTCAGAATATCGAATTGGATTCGCTTGTTAGCATTCGTTTGTAGAGTGAATACATACTCACTTTCTCCAACTTTCAAACATCCTTCCACAACATAGTCCGGGATGTAGAACTGCTCCGGCGCCAACCTCTTGACCTTCGCGCCAAACTGCTCCAGGTCCTCTACTCGGTACGCGCTGAGGGGCTTGCCGCCACCAAAGAACCTGAGAACCGTTTTGTTCTCGACGTTCTGAATATCCACGTTGTAATTCATCGGTTGTTTCCTTTCTGAAGTAAATCTTAGCTTTCTTCGGCCATTGCCGCATCCATGGTTTACAAAAATACATCTGGACCGTGCCACCGCATGCAACTCTAGAACTGACAGCATCCGGAGCGGACCGCTGTGAGGAGTTGACCCCGGGCGAATCTCAGGACACTTTGGCCTATAATTTTCCCTGATCCTCATCCCAACAGGGGGGGATTTTCCCGCCAGTTCATCCAGATACCACGGAAAGGAATTTCATGCCCGCTCGTACGACTCTGTTGCTGCTCGCCGCCTGCACGCTCGCCACCCCGCCCAGCGGGGCAGCCGATCAGGCCGGCTTCCAATCGATCAACCTTTGAACTGTCGCCATCAAAGAGAGCCAAATAAGACGCTTGCGTACCGGTTGCTCCTCGCAGGCCGCGGCGTCGTCGAAACAGCAACTGCTCAGTTCGGTATTCGAGTTCATCGTGACAGAGGACCATCTCATGAGCCCATTGAGCAAATCGGCGTCCCACTGTCGTTGGTTGTGCGGGCTGATAGTGTGTGAACGCGAGTGTCGGTAGTGTCTTGTGAACTTCTGATTGTTGTGCGAGCGCGTCTACGACTCTAACTGTCTTGTTTTCGACAAGCATCAACGCTTGCCCAAGACATTCGAGATCCGCATTGCAGTTGATGTCCTGGCTCGTCATTCCCAGATGAATAATCGGCCGAGCCTTGGGGCACTTCTCGCCCCACGCGTGAATATGTGCCATCACGTCGTGACGCAGTTCCCGTTCGTACTTGCCCGCGAGTTCGATGTCGTCGTCGGTGACTTCGAGATTCGCGCGGAGTTCTTCGACTTGCTCCTTCGTGACCGGCAGTCCGAGTTCGTGTTGCGCCTCAGCGACAGCCAGCCAGATCCGCCGCCACGTCTGGAATTTGTACCGGGGCGACCAGAGCCTGAGCATCGCCTCGCTCGCATTCCGCGTCGCCAAAGGGCTTGTGTAGGTGTCATTCGCGTTCGTCATGACTTAGTTTAGGAGGCCCAAGCGCAAGCGCGGGCTTCTGCGGGCGGCAAGGGGTGTGGGTGGGTTGGGGAAGAAGAGCCCGCGCTGGCGCTTGGGCCTCTTGGGGTTGCCTCGATTTCAGGGCGTTGGTGCGCTCACGAACGAGGGCCAGAGCCAGCCGAACACGCCGGCGGTGAGCAGGCCGAACACGATGCCATCGATGATGCAGGTCACCACGGCTCGCCTGGGCGTGTTGAACCAGATGTCCTTTGGGATTGAGCCGAAGCAGTACGCCATGATCGCCGTGGTACCCGCGAGTTGGAAGACGCGGAGATATGAGTCGCCCTCCCTGAGCCCGAGTGTGCAGACATAGGCCACGAATATGCTCGTCACGAGATAGAACAGGAATGAGAGGGCCATGTTTCGGCCCATGCTCGGGCAGTTGGCCCAGAGGTTGAACGTGCCGGTGGGGCCTGCCTTCCAGCGCTCGACGAACGCGGGTTCCTTCATCGCCTTGGGGTCGGCGCTGTAGGGGAACATGTAGAGGCCCGGCTTGATCCCGAGCGAGGCGAGGGCTTGGTCGAACTTCTTCTGGTCGGGGACGGGCTTGAAGTCGGCCCGGTGATGCGGGAGCACTGTCCACGCCAGTGCGCTGGCGATAAAGACAACGACGGCTGAGAGCAGAATGGGCAGCCATAATTGCAAGAGATCAACCATGGGATTTCCTTTCTTTTTGGGGACTCACGCACGACTCGCCCCATGCCCCGCCCCATGCCCGGTCCCATGCCCCACCGCATGCCTAGTCCCATGCCCGCACCCTTAGAAAACCCTATCGGGTATTTCGGACACAATCAAACGAAATCTCCTCGCCGATCACGTGGGCCCAGGCGGCTGATCACGCCAGTGCGCCGATCATGCGTGGGTGAGCGTGGTCAGAATTTCGCGCAGATTTCGGTCGAAGTGGCCTCGGGTGAGCACCTCGTCCGCCCCGGCCTGTCGGATCTGGTCGAACAGATCCTCGCGGACGTGTGGGCCAAATGCGACCAGGCGAACGGCTGCCTC
>JADFKH010000245.1 GCA_022565025.1 Pseudomonadota bacterium | reverse complement strand
GTATGGGATCGTGTTGTTGCATGAATGCCAACCACCCCATGATCCATGTCCGTATAATGGCGAGCAGTATTGCGCAGAGGAAGTATATGTTTCTCATATTTTTTAGCCGGACACACGGACGCTAATGACCCATTTTTTGACCCGTTTCACATTGCTGCTGATCCTGACTTCGCTGAACCCGGTCACCGCCCGGGCCTGGGGTCCCGAAGGCCACGTGCAGGTCGGGATGCTGGCCTTGCAGGGCCTTGACCCCATCGCAAGTGCCTGGATACAGGATGTGCTGGGCACCGACGATAGGGCGGCGATCAACCGAACCTGTAACTGGCCGGACCAGGTCAGGGAAACGCCTGCTTGGGAATGGAGTGCACCCCAGCATTACGTCAATATCCCGCGCAGTGCATCCCATTATGACCGGCAACGGGATTGTCCTGATGGCCTTTGCGTGACCGAAGCCATCAAGAAATATGCAGACCAGCTGGGTGATCCGCGACTGGATAAACGCAAGCATTGGCAAGCTTTCGCCTGGCTGTGCCACTTGGTGGGCGATCTGCACCAGCCATTGCACGCTGGCTACCGGGACGATCGCGGGGGCAACCAGGTGCAAGTCAGCTACAAGGGTGAGGCCATTAACCTGCACCATTTCTGGGACTACACCCTGATCCAGGAACACCTACAGCCCTCTTATAACTGGCAGAAACCCGCTTCGGTCCGCGACCTTCTGCTCACCGGCGAGCCATGGAATCCGGCGGAAATAGATGCCTGGACCGATGAGTCTCACGCTCTTGTGACTGAGGCAGCCTACCCGCCCGGTGAAATCATCCACGCAGACTTCGCGGAAAACAGCTGGTTATTGATCCGTCAACAGTGGCTCAGGGCCGGCCAGCGGCTTGCCCGGATTCTGAACGCTGTCGTGGGTGAAGGTGAAATAGATCTGGACCGGTAGTTCAGGTATTCGAGCCAATCAGGGCAACCATCCACCGCGAAAAAGTTGCTTTAACAACTGCAGAAAAAGCCACAAGAATGCAATCGGCAAAATTGCGGTCTGCAATATAAAAACGACACTGAGTTGGATCATGTGTTCAACCGCTTCCGCAGCACGCTGCTTGATGTATTCGACACGCCGCCTGAAGTCCAGCATTTGCCTGGTGCTGTCCAGGGCGCGTTCCAACTTCTCGATCAGGCCAACTTCTTCGCCAGGCTCCTCAATGAGTGGCCGTGCGCTCACTTTTTCAATTTGTGTTCCGGCGGTCTCGATCACCTGGGCGCTTTGCTGGTAGCGCGTTTCAAGAAACAGCCCATACAAGGCTTCATTGGCGATCAATGCCACCGGAACGGCAAAGCGCAGGAAGAAAACAATGATGAATACACGGAGCAGGGTTTGTTCGCAATTCCCGAGCAGGGAATGGGGCCGGGTGGCTTTACTCATCCGGGCCCAGAACCACAATAATCCCAGCACGGCCACCACCACCCTGAAACCCCACCATTGCCCCACATCCAGGAAAACCTGTTGTATGCCGAGCGACAGGGTTGCTCCGAGCATGATCCACGAAAACCGTTCGACAAGGTCGTTGACGGGATCAAGAATCTCCCCGGGAGTCAGGGTCACACCCACGCCTGCCGGTTGCAGGGCAAGTTCGGTACCCTGCACTACCGAGATGACTCCGTTCAATGTCCGGGCCAGGGCGAAGGTAATCAACGCGCGCTGGAAAAGCGCCTTGTGATCTGCCTCCGCTACGCGGTCAACCGAAGTTAGAGATGACAGGATCACGGCCAGGAGCATCAAAACACTCAATAGCCAATGGCGAACACTCGATGCTTCTGGCTTTGGGTTGCTAATCTGTTCCATCTTATGGGCGAGGTTCTTCCAGTACGGTGGCCGACAGGATAAAGACAGATTTCAGAGGCACGTCAGTGGCATCCAAATCCTCGTTGTACCCCGTCTCCACCCCGGCGATAGCAGATACGACAGCCTGTCCCGATATAACTTCACCAAACACCGTGTAACCCCAATTCCCGGCATTCGGGTCGAGTGAGCTGTTGGCTGACAGGTTGAAATAGAACTGGCTGGTAGCGGAATGCGGGTCTTCAAATCGCGCCATGGCAATCGTCATAGGCATGTTCTTGAGGCCATTTCCCGATTCATTGATCACGGGTGGATGAAGGTCCCGTTCCTCCAGATCTTCCGAATAACCACCGCCTTGCACAACAAAATCGACCATGACACGATGGAAAATCGTTCCGTCATACTGCCCTTCGAGGACATAGTGCAAGAAATTATTGCTGGTGGCAGGCGCACGAAGACGATTCAGTTCGACCACGATATCGCCCATGCTGGTCTCGAGGCGAATTGAAGGGAACAGCATATCCGGGAGGATATCCTCCCCAAAACAATCCGGCCCCGCTTTAAGACCCAGGGAAAACAGGCTCAATAACGTAATTAACAAGGTTATTCTCAGTCTTTTTTTCATGGTACCCATCCGGTGCTCCGTGAAATTACAGCAGAAACGCTATGATAAGGCTTTATCTTATCCTTTTGGATCTTGCTTTTTTGCACGGCGCAAACGCCCCGCTTTGCGCAGGGCGTCCCGCAAGACATATTCGATTTGCGCGTTAACGCTGCGTAATTCGTCATCGGACCAGCGGCGCATCGCTTCCCAGATGTCAGCGTTAACTCTCAGCGGAAATGCTTTTTTCTTTGCCATGGGCAGGCGGGGGCCAGCACCCCACGCCGCTCCTCTACTCAGCTATACAGTGAACCCGTATTCAGTACGGGCTGTGCGTTTTCCTCACCGCATAGAACCACCAGCAGATTACTGACCATGTTGGCTTTTCTCTCTTCGTCCAACTGCACGACACCCTGTTTTTCCAGCTCCTCCAGGGCCATCTTGACCATACCCACAGCCCCTTCAACGATTTGACTGCGTGCAGCGACAATGGCCTGGGCCTGCTGCCGCTTGAGCATTGCACTGGCAATCTCTTGCGCGTAGGCCAAGTGCGTAATACGCGCCTCGATGACTTGTACACCGGCCGTGTCCAGGCGTGCCTGGACTTCTTCTCTGAGCTTTTCAGCGATGGCTCCGGGATTACTGCGCAGCGCGATCTCATCGTCACCATGCGCCTCGTATGGATAGCTGGTAGCGAGGTTTCTCAACGCCGCCTCTGACTGGATACGGACGAAACTGGTGTAGTCATCCACTTCAAAAAGGGCCTCAGCTGAGTCCACCACCTTCCACACCACTACCGCGGCAATATCGACCGGGTTGCCCGAACTGTCATTGACTTTCATCACCCCGCTTTCGAAATTGCGCACACGCAGGGAGACGACCTCCTTGGAATAAAAAGGGTTGGCCCAACGCAGTCCGGTCTGGCGAACGCTGCCCACATAGCTACCAAATAACTGCAACACCTTGGCCTGGTTCGGATGGACCATGAAAAAGACCTTGTAGCAGATAAAGCTGAACAACAGCACAAACATGT
>JADFKH010000063.1 GCA_022565025.1 Pseudomonadota bacterium | reverse complement strand
TTCGGTCGTTCTCGCACGTCCATGTGCTCCACGACACCGGGACTCCTGTCCAATGGCCGATCCTTCAAAAACCATAGCTATGGCTATGCTTATTTGAACGATCGACCAAACTGCATTGCCAGCTACACTGAAAATTCCGGATCCTTCGTGCAATATGCGGGTTAACTCGACGGCGCCCGAAGTAAGTCAGTCAGCGCCACCCCTCGGGCCAGGGCTGGAGCGTTGCGGTTTTTGCCGGCCGCACGCTTGATGAAGGCCTCTTTCGCGATCCAGCTGCGTGCGACCAACCCGAGCCCAAACCGGCGCAGAGGCGCCAGGACTTCGGGCATGAACAGCCCCCGGATACCATGAATTCCACGGGCCATGACCTCAACTTCGGAACGCCGCCAGCGTGCGAATTTTCGCAGCGTTTTTTCACTGTAGATGTCAGCCTGGTGACTGCGGGCTGCAACCAGCACTTCCGCCAGGCCAGCCGCATCGAGCAGCCCGAGGTTAACCCCCTGCCCTGCCAGGGGGTGGACTACGTGGGCGGCATCTCCGATCAGGACGGCGCGAGAAGCGGCATAACAGTGGCTGAGCTGCATGGTCAGCGGAAACGCTGCCCGCGGGCCGCAGGCGCATATCGTACCGGGCCAGGCCTGGCTTTCTCCTGCTGCTGCTTGCTCCAATTCGGCGCAAAATGCAGCGTCGTCCAGTTCCAGCAATCGCCGTGCTTCGGCTTCCGGGCGCGACCAGACAATGGAAGAAGTTCCGTCCTGCAGTGGAAGGAAAGCCAGTGGTCCACCTTCGGCGAATCGCTGCCAGGCGATTCCTGGGTTGGGCTTGGCGGTCTCGACGACTGAAACGATCCCCTGCTGGCCATATTCCCAGTGTTTCTGATCAATGCCCAGCATCCTGCGTACTTTCGAGTTTGCACCGTCAGCGCCAACCAGTAGACGGCATTGCACGCTGCGGCCGCTGCTCAGCCTGACCACTGGCTCATCGTTCTCATAATCCAGCGCTTCGAGCTGATCGGGGCAAATGATTTCAACTCCCCCCATGGCCTGCAGTGTTTGCCACAGCGACCACTGTACGAGTTGGTTCTCAATGATCGTGCCCAGGCGCTCCAGCCCAAATTCAGGCGCACTGAAAGCAATCACGACCGACTCATCCCGGTCTTCCACTCGCATCCGGCGGTAGGGGCGGTGACGCTGTTGCTCAATCTGCCGCCAGGCGCCAGCCTCGGTGAGAATAGCCTGTGCCCCGGGCGAAAAAGCGGAGACCCTCAGCCCGACCGCCTTGGTGGAATCGAAAACCTGTGGTTCACGCGCTTCGAGGATTGCCACTGAAAATCCTGATCGGGCCAGCAAACAGGCCGCGGTGGCGCCGACCATCCCGGCGCCAACGATCAATACATCGAATTTTCTGTCAGTCGTCATACTGCAAGCAAAGATTCGCCCAGTGCCAGCCTTGGAATGTCACCCCTGAACCCCATGGCTTTCACCGCCAGTTGTCTGCGTAAAGGCGGCAGCAGGGCATATGCAAACAAGCCTGCGGTGCGGACAGCCGCAGCCAGCGGTGAAGGATTAGCAAACATGCGCGCCAGGCCGTCAGTTTGAGCGATCGTTCCTTGCTGGTCGGGCGCCCGCCATTGACTGTAGCGCTGCAACACCTCCATGCTCCCGATGTGCCGCTCATTGCCGGCAAAGATTTCGTCATACAGCACTTCGGCCAGTACGGCCACATCGCGCAGGCCAAGGTTGAAACCCTGTGCGCCAACGGGGTGTATTGCATGGGCAGCGTTGCCCAGAATGACGACTCCTGGCCTGATGTCTTCACGGGCTCGAACCAGACGGAGCGGATAGCTGGAGCGCCTCCCTGACTTGACAAAGTCACCCAACATATCGCCAAAACGCTCTCGCGCCCCACACAGGAATTCCTGTTCCGGTAAATCAAGTAATGCAGCTGCGTGGTCTGAATGCACGCACCAAATCAGGCCGCAGCGCCCACTGACATGCGGCATCACCGCGAAAGGGCCTGAAGGGGTAAAACACTCGAAAGCACGACCCCGGTGGGCCTGTTCCGGCGTGATATTGCATATGACAGCCGTCTGTTGGTAATCGTGACGCTCTGTCTCGATGCCCAGGCTCTCCCGGACGAAGGACTGGGCGCCATCCGCAGCCACAACCAGCCGGGCTTCGAGCGGTTCGGGTTCACCATCATTTTCCAACACGATGCGGGCGGCATCTTTGCCTGGCTCAAGGGAAACGATTGATGCAGGACACAAGATATCCAGATTTTCCAGATCCGGTAGAAGACCCGTCACCGCAGCACCGAATACCCTGGCTTCCACTACATGGCCGAACCGGTCCAGCCCCAATTCTCCGGGTGTCAGTACCACGCGGCCGGGCCGATCCAGTTCACACACATGAATCTCGCGAATCGGCGTGGCATTGCCTTCCAGTAAAGGCCAGATGCCCAGGCCCTTCAGTATCTGGCAGGAACTGGCGCTGAGCGCCAGGGTTCGGTCATCGTAACTGGGCTGAGACGATGCCCTGAATGGCACGGCCTCGACCAGCGCAATTTTCAGGCCCAAGGGCGCCAGAGCGCAGGCCAGGCTGGCCCCCACCAGTCCGCCACCGATAATGGCAACATCATATTGGTTTGCAGTGCCGGGTTTCATTGCGCCATCAATGCCTCGATGTCATCCGGCTTCCTGACCAGGTCGCCGGTGAGAATCCGCGGTTCATCCCGGGTGATTGCGATATTGTCTTCTATCCGGATCCCCACGCCCCTCCAGCATTCGGCGACACTGTTCTCTTCAGGATGAATGTAGATGCCGGGTTCCACGGTCATCACCATGCCCGGTTCCAGTTCCCGCGAGTGGCCGTCGATCTGGTATTCGCCCACATCGTGAACATCCAGGCCCAACCAGTGGCCGGTGTTGTGCACGTAAAAAGGCTTGTAGCCTTCCGTCTCCAGTTCTTCTTCCAGGCAGTGTTCCAGGATACCCAGGCTGATCATGCCTTCGGTCGCCACCTTGACCGCGGCATCGTGCATATCCTGCCACTGTTTGCCCGCGTAAGCCTGTTTAATCCCGGCGGCCTGGGCAGCAAGCACGACCTCGTATAGATCACGTTGTTCTGGCGAGAACTTTCCGTTGATGGGAAAAGTCCGCGTAATATCGGAAGCGTAACCGTCATACTCTGCACCGGCGTCAATCAACAGCATGTCGCCATCCTTGAGCATGTCCCTGTTTTTTATGTAGTGCAACACACAGCCATTCGCGCCACCACCGACAATAGGAATATACGAAGGTTCACAGTGACGACGGGTGAAGGTATACAGCAGCTCGGCATGAATATCTGCCTCGTTCAAGCCCGGAGTACACAACCTCATCGCACGCTCGTGGGCTTCGATGGCGACCTTCGCAGACCGGCGCATCGTGGAGAGTTCCTCCCTGCTTTTGTACAAGCGCATGTCATGCAGCATGTGGTCGAGTGCATGTATTTCTTCCGGGGCATGGAAAGTCTTGCGGGACTTGCCACGAAACTCATTCAACCAACCGATCAAGCGCTGATCGAACATCGGGTTCCGGCCCAGATCATAATAGATCCGGTCTCTGTCATGCAGCAGGTCGGGAAGCCGTTTCTCAACTTCAGAGAAATCAAAAGCCTGGTCCATACCGTACTCGGAAACAGCTGAATCCAGACCCACCATGGCGCCATCCCACATTTCCCGTTCCGGGTCACGACTGCGGCAAAGCAGCATGCACTGCCCTTCCTTTCCCTGCGGAATCATTACGAGCATTGCATCGTGCTCCCGGAAACCCGTCAGGTATAGAAAATCACTGTCCTGGCGATAGGGATAATAGGCGTCGTTGTTCCGAATACGGGCCGGCGCCGCCAGGAGAATGATGATGGAATCCTCACCGGCCATGCGCATCAATTGTCTCCTGCGTTTGGCGTATTCTTTCTGTTTGATCATGGTGCATCGGACCTGTCAATTAGTGCATCGATTGGTTCACTCGAAATCAGGCAAACCAGGTGCGGACATCTACGCACCCCAAAAAGGGGAATATTATCACTCCATGAGCCCTTGCTACAGAAACCAGGGCTCGGTAACCGGACATAGCTGCATATTTCAATTTTCTGTTTGACGCTTTTGGCCCACCAAACTATAGTTGGGACCATGGATTCGTTGGATCAAACAGGAAAAGACCTGGAACGGCTAGAACAGCAACTGAAATTTTTACTGCAACAGACTCAAAAACTGCGTGAGGAAAACCACTCTTTACAGAATCGTCAGGAGTCACTGGTGGCGGAGCGTGCCGGACTGGTTGCAAAGAACGAGGAAGCGCGCTCGAAAGTCGAAGCCATGATCCATCGGCTAAAGGCTCTGGAACAATCATAGTGCCTGATGGCACCCGCACTACGAATAAGCGGAATTACCGCATGGTACACCCATGAGCCAACCTTCTGAGCCTGTCTCTGTAACAATCCTGGAAAAAATATACCAATTCGCCTGTGAACCGGATCAGCGCAACGACCTGGTCGAGGCTGCGCGTCAACTCGACGAAACTATGACTGCAATCAAGGACAGCGGCCGGCTGATGTCACTGGAGCGGATCGCACTCCAGGCCGCCCTGAATTTCAGCGCTGAAGTTGTGAAAATGCAGCGCAATGAACATATCAGGGTAGAAAAGATCGATCGTAAAATTCGTATGCTTGCCGATCAACTCGATGATGCACTGAAGGACTGAAAAGGATATACTCAGTATTGCCCTCTGTGGTGTTAGCCA
This sequence comes from Pseudomonadota bacterium, assembly GCA_022565025.1. Classification (GTDB taxonomy): domain Bacteria; phylum Pseudomonadota; class Gammaproteobacteria; order Xanthomonadales; family SZUA-36; genus JAJRRA01. Next base: position 8,739 of record JADFKH010000063.1, on the reverse strand, counting down.
TCGGGACCGATAAATGCCTTGTCCCTATCTATTGACCTCGGGGTGGCTGATCTGAGTGTGGTGTGCACGTTCGCTGTCAGCGAAAAGCCTAAAGCCTCGTAAGCCGTCCCACCTGGACCACTTGGTTCAAGGTCACCGGCCCGTAGCGGCCTCACGGAGGGCTTCCCATAAAAAAATCCACCTTACGCAATGAACTGCGGGCACGGCGAAGGCAGCTCAATGAATCGGATCGATGCTCCCTGGATGCATCCATCAACCACTTCCTGGCAAAGTTCATCGCTGAACAGCGCCCGGCCACGATTGCAGCTTTTTGGCCATTCGATGGAGAACCCAACCTGCTACCGACGCTTGCAGCAACAGATCAACTCGGAACTCAGATTGCATTGCCCGTCATCAGACAGAGTCCGACCGGTCCGTCGCTTATCTTTGCACAATGGACGGCCGCTACCGAAATGAAAAAGAACCGTTACGGTATCCCCGAGCCTTACCGAAGCCCTGAAATCCTGTTGTTCAACATTGACTTGCTATTGCTGCCCCTGGTGGGCTGGGATGAATCAGGCAGCCGGCTGGGTATGGGCGCCGGGTTTTACGACCGTGCACTTGCACCCCTAAACCAGTCTGAAGTACCCATTCGGACAGGCGTTGCCTACCAGTTGCAAAAAGTGCCAGAAGTACCGGCTGAGCCCTGGGACATCCGCCTGCACATGTTACTGTCTGAAACCGGGTGGTTCACCTGCCCCTCACGATAATGAAATAGGGAGTTTCATTAATGAATTACTGGCTGCTAAAAAGTGAACCTGATGCATTCAGCATTGATGACCTGAAAAATGCACCGGGAAAAACGGAGCATTGGGACGGCGTTCGGAATTACCAGGCAAGAAATTTCATGCGCGACGGTATGCACAAGGGCGACCAGGTATTCTTCTATCACTCAAACTGCAAAGAACCGGGCATTGTGGGCCTTGCCGAGATTGTGTCCGGCGCCTACCCGGATCACACCGCGTTCGATGCCAACGAAAAATATTTTGACCCGAAAAGCGATCCCGAAAACCCGCGCTGGCTGATGGTGGACGTCCGCTACAAGCGCAAGACAAAGCGCCTGATCTCTCTGTCCGAGATCAAGCAACACCCGGAACAGCTAGATGGTTTTGCACTGATCCGCCGGGGCAACAGGTTATCCGTGATGCCGGTTAGCAAACAACACTGGGATTTCATCTTGTCGCTGGAGTAATTGCCATGATCTCAAGCGATCAACAACAATTGCAAAAACAACGGGTCGCCGAGGCGGCCCTGGCCTGGGTAAGCCCGGACCACGTACTGGGCGTGGGCACGGGCAGTACGGTGAACTGCTTTATCGATGCTCTCGGGGCCAGCGGCATTCGCATCGAGGCCGCCGTATCCTCATCCGAGGCCACCACAAAACGCCTGCAGTCGCACGGTATTCATGTCCGCGAACTGAACCTGGCCGGCACACTGGATGTTTACATTGACGGTGCTGACGAATTTGACGCCTATCGGCGTTTGATCAAGGGTGGGGGCGGAGCACTGACACGGGAAAAAATCATCGCCGGCGCCAGCCGGAAATTTATTTGCATTGTCGATGAGAGCAAGAAAGTCGGCGTGCTGGGCAAATTCCCCGTGCCGATCGAAGTCATCCCGATGGCCCGCAGCTACATCGCCCGCCAATTGGTGGTCATGGGTGGCCAGCCAGAGCTACGCGAAGGCTTCATCACTGACAACGGCAACCTTATCCTGGATGTCCACAATATGGACCTGGTCGACCCGGTCGCCACCGAAAAAAAGATCAACAACCTGCCCGGCGTAGTCACCTGCGGCCTGTTCGCCATACGCTCAGCAGACATAGTCCTGATGGCCACTGCATCGGGTGTACAGGAAATACTGGGTATTGGCAATCAGGCTATCTAAGCCGCATCTTGAAGGAGTACTGGTCATCGGAAAATCGTTTCTGAAACGCCTGGCGACAATTTTCCTCCTGTTGGTGTGCGCACTACTTGGTGCTTACCTGGCTCTGCCGTTGTGGCTGCCGTCACTGGTACGAGCGCAATTGGCACCGGGGTGGCAGCTTGAATCCCTGGAATTTGACTACCCGGTCAGTTACATCCTGCACATAGATACCATCGTGCTTAGCGGCAGTCTGGACGGTATTGAGGTCCGCGTCGCTGCCCGGGATCTGGATTTTAATATCCACCAGCGATCAGTCGCTGCGTCTGCCGTGGATGTGAATGTTGCCTTTGCTGATCCAGGCGCGAAGGCCGATTCGTTTGCCCTCGATGACCTTACGGTTCCCTTGATATTCCGGCCTGGGAAGCTGCCGCAGATCTCCGTTGAGTCACTCCATCTGAAGCTGCAATCTGGCGCGATGGCTGGCAGTTCCTTGCTGTTTACGAAGTTGCAACTCGAAAGCAATGACACAGCGCAAAGCTGGCTCAAAACCAGCCTGCCCTTGCCGGGGATAAGCGACCTGACCGGCCAGATTGAAATCCGGATGCTGCATGATTCACTGGAAGCGCAATTGCAACTTTACCTGCCGGATCACAGCAAGGTCTTGCAAATTGATTTCCGGCAGTCAGTAGAAGACAAAAAAATCTCCAGTGAGGTTCTTGGGCAAGGCCACTTGCAAGACCTGCAACCCCTGCTGTTAGCCTTATTACCCGAAATGGGTTCACCACTGGGTCAGCTGAAAAGTATCCAGGGTCATGTCTCTTTTGCAGGGCATTTTACGGGCAGCGACGAGCAGATTCTGGATCACGCGAGGATTACCGCAAGGAACGTCACGATCGACATGGAAAATGCAAGCCTGGGCCTGGAGTTGGATCTGGAAGCACAACGGGAGCAGGACTGGATTCAGATCAGCTTCCTGAACCCGGGGACTTTCCAGTATGGTGCCAAAAACGAATTCATATCCAGAGCGCTGGGTGAACTGCTGTCAATCACTCAACAAAACGTCAATTCGGCCGAAGGAGTAAATGAAAACCTGGTGCTGGCCATCGAAGCTCACAGCAAAATCAACCTGCAAACCAATGCTCATTTGGCAGGAGAGTTCAGTGGTGCAGCTTCGTTGGAACTTTCCTCAACCCTGCTCGACCTGTCACTTGACCTGGCCCCGGATGCACAATTTCAAATGGCCGAACTGTTGAATCTACAAAGCCTGTCCGGCTCGGGGACTGTGACCATTAACGTGGAATCCAGGCAGGCACTCACATTTGAGACCACAGCCTCGCCTTTGATGCCCTTGGGCGCCAGTCTGCAGGCATCGGGATGGCTGGAGCTGGATGGGCACACAGTTCGTTTCACGGAATCGACCGGGTTTCGGGCATTCACGCCCAGATTGATTGCCAGTTTTGACGCGAAGAGTCTGGATCTCCACGACCTCGAGTTTTCCGGGACAACGGAATTTTCACTACCCGTCACGGGCAATGAGACTGCGGCTGAATTTCGCTATAGCGGCAGCGCACAAAGCAAGAGTGCCCGGATCTCGCAGTCAGTGCCAGGACAGGCACCACAAACGTTGATCGATACGGAGACAATAACCCTGCGGCTGGATTTCTCACTCTCGGGGGAACAATTGCACAGCAACGGGGCGGGCACCGTGCACCAGCCTCAGATGGATTCATCCGGGATATCCGCCAGCGAGGTGAACTTCGAGTGGAACAAGGTCAACCCCCTGGCTGTAAGCGGCGAGTTTCGCACCCACACCCGGGGCCTGGTCTTTAGCCTTGAGGAAGAGACTTATCAAGGCGTGGATCTTGATGTGGACTACGCAATTTTACCCAATGGCCACATCCAAGGCCAGGGTGATCTTCTATTCGCCGGCGAGATACGAACACCTATCCGTTTCAGTGGAGGGCTGCACTCAGACGACTGGTTGCTCGATATCCTGCCATCGAATTTCAGCCTGCGCCAGGCGGTGAGAGCGCTGGAAACTACATTAGGAACAATACCCGGTCAGATTGAGTTGGGTGATGGAACAATCGATATCGAAGGCAGCCTCAGCGGGGGCATTGCTATCCAGGGAAATATGAACATCAGCGGCAAGGCATTGGGCTTTTCCCTGGCTGAAAGCACAGTAGAGGGCGCTGACTTCAGCATCAGCGGAAAATTGAACGAAACCCTGGCTGGAAAAGGCTGGTTTTCGATTGAACGCATCGGACTCGCCGCAGGCCTTGATTTGTTTCAAACCCGGGTCACGGTAGGCTTGATGACGCTGGACATCATCGAACTGGATGATCTGCAGACCGAATTCTTTGGTGGCCAGTTGTCCGCTGATCACATAAGGATTTCCCCTGAGGGACTGAACGATACGCAGTTTAAAATGACGGACATCGACCTTGGACAGGTGCTGGAATATATCGATGTAGGTGGTTTGAAGGGTACAGGAAAACTCGAAATATCGCTGCCGGTCGGTAGCCAAGGTTCCAGCCTCTACATACGGAACGGTGTTTTCCGTGCGAACGGGCCGGGTATCCTGAGCTACTCCGAATCACTGTCAGCCACCCCGGTTGAAAATATCGGCCTCTCCGCCCTGGAGAACTTCCATTACAGTGAACTTATTGGTTCCATCGACTTCCAACCCGATGGATCCTACCAGCTAATGATTCACCTGGCCGGAAGTAATCCAGACCTCTACGACGGCTATCCGATCGCGCTTAACCTGAATATCGATGGTATGCTTCCGGAAGCTTTCGAAGTATTATTCCTGACCGGTGACTTTGACCAAGCCATCCTGCACAGGATCAGGCAGGAAAAATTGGATTAGTAAGCTCCAGGGTTCAGGCTACATTCAGCGAGTCGTCGTAAAGTAACAGCAAGATTCAATCAATTTAGTTGGGTGATGATAATGAAATTACTGATATTGGGAACGTTAAGCTGCTTTTTATTTGCAGCAGCGTGTACACCCACGATCAAAGTGGAAGCGCCTGACAAACCGATCGAGATCAATATGAACATCAACATCAAGCATGAAATCCTGATCAGGGTCGAGAGAGAAGTCGAGGAAATGTTCGAACAAGAAGATGATTTGTTCTGATCACTGGTCAGGCAACGACTCTAACGATATGAGTGGTACAACATGATGAAAAAGCTTAGAACAAAGGCCGGCCGTTGGTTTACCGTCCTGCCCATTTACCTGTTAATTATATCTCTTGGCACATCTCATGCCATGGCTGGCGCCCTGGACCAACCGAAGGCTGATGGTATGATCGGCGAACAGACGAATGGCTATCTGGGTCTGGTTCGCCAGGATGTGTCGCCGGATATCAAGGCCCTGGTCAGGGATGTGAATGCCAAGCGCAAAGCCCGCTACCAGGCTATTGCCGGAAAACAAAGTGTGCCATTGCTCGAAGTTGAACAAGTGGGTGGTACAACAGCGATCGAAAAAACCTTGCGCGGCAACTACATCAAGGACAACAGCGGCCGTTGGCGTAAGAAATAAAACGGCCGCAGCAGAATGGGATCAGATAGGCGCCATTCAGAATTCGTAACTGGCCAGGACTCGCAATACCGTCACGCTGTAATCCGGTGAGACAGCACCCAGGGTAAGCACGGGCAACAATCCATCGGGGCCCAGCCCATCGACATACCAGTCTTCGCTGTCGTATTTTTCGTGTTCTGCGTAAATCTTCATTGCCCACTGATCATTCACAGCATACGAGAGATGAACCCGGGCATTTAGCAGATCGGACTTGAGTACCGGGAACGGGTCTTCGCCCCGGCCACTGTCGGTCCGTACCTTGCCCCTGGCATGCGAACTGATCCAATCAAAGCCAAGCGAAATTTTATCGTTGATTTTCCCGGTGAAACCGAAACCCACGGTGGTAATACTGTCCTGCGTCGTCGCATTCCAGGGCAAGCCGGTGTCTCCCGAAATGCTTGATAATTCGGAGTCGATGTCGTCCTTGCTGGCAAACGCGTAAATGCTCGTGTTCGGATTGATGGAGTAATTCAAATCCAGGCTCAGGCTCTGCTCCTCGCTTTGCCGCAGCCCGACAAGGGATGCCGAGTATTGATCTTCCGCGCTGAAATAACTCAGGCTGATTCCCAGTCTTTGTGCCGGTGACAGATCGAGTTCGAAGATGACGCGGTCCCGGTCGCGGTCAGCCAGGTGAAACTTTCGCATCAGGGGATTTTCCAGCGGGCCACCATCGACCAGAATTTGGTAAGGGGAGGCATCGCGCTGTGAGGATTCCAATTTCAAGCGGAATTGTGCTACTGCCCATGGATTGAGCGTGACCTCACCCCAGTAGGTACTTTCCCTGGTGTGTTCAACGCTTTGCAGGGTGCGCTCGATATTTTTCTGCGCGATACCGCCCATCAAGCGAACCGCCTTGTGGGCTCGCCAACGCAGTTCCAGGTCGTATTTTTCCCGTTCGAAACTATACGGCCGGTTGGGCCGGTCGAGGGTCGGAACCAGGTCGGTCAGTACCGGTGTCCACAGGTCGACCGCGGTTTTGTTGTCCCTTTCATCCAGCTTGACCCGGGCGGTCAGGTCCAGCCTGCGTGCCAGGCGTGCAGTCAGTTTGCCGGCCAGGTTCAGCGTGCTGGTGGCGATTTTACCATCCAGCGATGTTCGCGGGAGCGGCAAGTCACTGAAAAGTGGATTGATCGAATAAGGCACGAAGAGGTCATCCTGTTGCATGCGGCCAATTGCCGCCCGCCCGGAAAGACGCAGTTTTGCCGTCGGTGCAAAGGCAGCGGTGAGATTGAACTGGTAGTACTCGTTGTCCGGCGCCAGGTCCGCGCGAAATGCTTCCGTTTCCGGGCCGGACAGGAACGGGTTTTCCCAGGTGACCGTAGACTTGCCGTTTTCGAACGAAGAACCCACGAAACCGACACTCAAGCTGGAGCGCTCACCGGCATACTCCAGGGCCATATCAAACCGCTTGGTGGTGAAATCGACCGGGGCCGGGAAGTGTGTTGTGTTGCTCAGGAACAAGCCGGCGCCAAACGGCCGGGTGCCGTCTTTTTTCTGCTGCTCGAAATCCAGGCGGTACGACCACTTGCCGGCGAATTTCAGTGTCAGGCCGGCATCTAGGGTCTTCCGGGTGGTCTTGAGCGGCGTGTCGGCCAGTGACTTATCAAGGGTGCTCAGGCCGCTGGTCAGGGTCGATTTTACCCAGTTTCCCGGCAGGGTCAGCATGCCGCTGCCAACGCCCAGGAAAGACGTTTGCGTACCATGTCCCCGGTATTTTGGAATCTCGGTGTAACCCAGCCTCAGCTCGTATCGACCCTGCTGGCCCCCGCGCATCTCGAATTGGTGGCTGCCAGTAGCCAAGTTCCGCCCATACAGGTCAAAGTAACGTCCATCGTTGTCACGGTAGTGGGCATCACCATCGATCGAAAGGAAGAGGCCCTTTTTTTCCAGGCCGCGATAGTCACCGAATTTCAGCGAAGAATCACTGACATAGCCGAGGCCGAAATCCACCGACCCGAACCATCCAATGGGATAGATGCAAAGGCTGCACAACCAGCGACTGGTGTCGACCTCTGTGCTTTGAAGTTTTGAATCATCCTCTTCAGCCCGTACTTCATTACCCGGAATCAGCGCCGGCATCACCAGCATTGCTCCCCACAACAGCCTGCTTGCGAGCAGGAACCGCAGGCGCGAGCAGGGAACCAAGAAACGTTTAATCATTGCACTACCGGTTCAGTTTTGCACCCGAGGGATGATTCGAACCATGAACCTGCGAATGGCAATTCAGGCAGGAGCGGCCAAGCAGGAAACGGTTGTTAAAGTTGTTGTCTATTTCCTCGCTGGTATAAGCCACGCTGGGATGCCCTGCTGGCGCATGGCATTGCTGGCACAGCAGGGGTGGGCGCTTGACCAGCAAAGACGGGTGGTTGCTGCCGTGTGGCTGGTGGCACAGCGTGCAGTCCTCGGCGGCAGGCGCGTGCTCCCACAGGAACGGCCCACGCTTTTCCGCATGGCAGATATAACAGGTTAGATTGACGGTCGAGCGTTGCAGCAGGAAGTCGTTGTTGCCATCGTGGGGGTTGTGGCAGTCGCTGCAGGCCATGCTGCCGAAACGTAGTGGATGGCTACTGAATTTATACATATCCGAGCGTTTTTTCGGATGACAGGTGAAACAGGTCTGCATTTGCGCCAGGGAATCGAAAACCCGGTCGCGTTTTGCATGAACCTGGTGGCAGGATGCACAGGAAACGTCTTCACGCTCGTGAGCGCTGCCGAACCAAGCCAGGCGTCCCCTGGATGCATGGCAACTCAGGCATACCTGGTTCTGTTCGGCTGCCGGCGTTTGGGCGTTGAATCCGAAGGTGACAGGCGGTTTGCCGTCCCTACCCCTGCGCTGAGCGCGAGCATGTTCCTTGCTGGGCCCATGGCAGGTTTCGCACTGAAGGTCAGAAAAAGGTGTCTTTGAATCACTTTGCGATGCGTGCTTGGTGTGGAATATTGCGGTGGCCGGCTGTTGTGATCCTTCACCGTGACACAGCATGCAGGAGTCCGCGCCGCTGCGGGAGTATTCCTGGCCCCACGAAATCATCGGCGCCAGCATGGCTAAAAGGAAAAGTGGTGAAATGCAGAGTAGGATGTGTGATGTGCGAGCCATGTCTGGTCATTATAGTTGACTAAATTCACTAGTACTCCGTCAAGGTGATAATTACGAGTTCAGCGAGTTGGGAAGTGGTTGGGCGCTAGGCACGTCTCGCCGGCAATGGCATGTCCTTGCCCAGAGGCGTAACACCGCGAACGACCGCTTCCCA
>JADFKH010000062.1 GCA_022565025.1 Pseudomonadota bacterium | reverse complement strand
AACGGCATGGACATACTGCAATTTTCACCTTTCCTGAATTCCCGGCCCGAAGACATCACCATGACTTTTGAAAAGATCAGGAAAGTACTGGATCGTATTGACTAGTGTAGTGTCCTATATTATGTGGCGATTAAGAGCCCCACAAAAGATTCAAGTCAAGGCGCAGCCTGCAGTTAATGGCCGCCCCCTTAACCAAGGCTGTAACGCAGGATTGAGTCTTTTGTGGGGCTCCCTGCGGGCGAGACGAGAAGGCATCATCTGCGGCGTTGCGCCTCTTGTGAAGGACCAGCCATTCCCGGCGAGACGCGCCTTACAGCTAATACCTTCTCGTCTCGCTTAATCGTCACTTAATATAGGACACTACACTAGGAGCCTGTCCGAGAACTCGAAAATCAGCGAATTTCACAAATTTTATTGCTTGTAAATCAACAAGTTAAAATTTCAAATTTGCGGAAAAAGCCGTTCTCGGACAGCCTCCTAGTAACTCAATGACCTGGGAAGTGTTAACGGAGCCCGATGCCTCAGGTTCGATTATTAGTCCGCTAAAGACGCTAAAGACGCAAAATTTCTGGGATGTTGGATTCCAGAGCCGGGGTCAGAGCACTTTTTCCAGAAATGTCTTTCCAGACTCAAATGCCTCAAAGAAAAAAGTGGTCTGACCCCGGCTCTGGAAGTCGAAGCCACCACCCAAGAAATTGCACTTATTATGCGAATCCAAGCTTAGCGTCTTTAGCGGATAAAAAAACCCCGCCAGAGCGAGGTCTTCTGCATTACCGGGCATCACCTAGCTGGCGCTGTCTTAATTCCCAGCGTTCCTGGGCATCAAGACACAGCGTTGCGATGGGCCGTGCATCCAACCTGGCCAGGCCGATTTTCTCGCCAGTCTCTTCACAATAGCCATACACGCCTTCATCCAGGTGAATCAGGGCCTTGTCAATCTTGTTGATCAACTTGCGGTAACGATCCCTGGTGCGCAATTCGAGACTGTTTTCTGTCTCCCGTGTCGCCCGCTCCGCTTCATCACCAACGTCCCTGACTTCCCGCTGCAAGTTGTTGATCGTTTTGCGTGATTCCTCAACTAATTCTGCGCGCCACCTGGTCAGTTTCTGGTGGAAATATTCAAGGTGGTTTTGGCACATGTACTCTTCTTTCTTCAAGGGTCTATACCCCTTCTTCAAAACGACGGTTTTTGTGGGCATCGTGTTAAGCTACTCCTTTAACCAATGACCGGGCTAATTTGCATATCCCTTTGTTTTATAAGGATTATAATGAAATGAAGCAAATCGTCCCAGAAAGAAATTTGTGTGTTATAGCTGAACTTGCGCCAAACGGCAAGCTTTCTGTGCAAATTTCTCAGATCAGCTGACCCCCTACAGCTGATGGGAAAGTTGTTACAGTGGATGCTCAGGGCTTATCAGCTGTTATTCAGCCCGTTCCTGGGGAACCATTGCCGTTTTACACCCAGTTGTTCACAATATGCTTCCGAGGTCATTGGCAAACACGGCGCTTTGCGCGGGAGCTGGCTGGCCATCAAGCGGATATCCCGTTGCCATCCATTGTGTGAAGGCGGATATGACCCGGTTCCGTAAGTGACTGGCAAATTGCTGATTAAAAATGCCCGGCTGGTGAATGAAGGGCAAATTACGGATGGCGACTTGCTCATCCACAATGGGCGTATCGCACAGATCGACGATTCGATCCGTGCTGGCGCCGGCACCCGCGTGCTGGATGCTGCCGGCGCACACCTCCTGCCCGGAATGATCGACGACCAGGTGCATTTTCGCGAGCCCGGCCTGACCCACAAGGCAGGTATCTGGTCCGAGTCGCGCGCGGCCGTGGCCGGCGGCATTACGAGCTTCATGGAAATGCCCAATACCCTGCCACCAACGGTGACGCTCGACGCCCTGGAAGATAAGTACGCCATTGCGGCACATAAATCACTGGCCAATTACGCTTTTTACCTGGGTGCGACCAACGACAATCTTGATGTAATCCGCACACTGCCAGCCGGCGCCGCCTGTGGTGTCAAAATTTTCATGGGCGCATCGACCGGTAACATGCTGGTCGACAACGAAAGTACGCTTGCCGGCATTTTCCGCGACGCCCCTACCTTGATTGCCACCCATTGCGAGTCCACACCGCTGATCAATAAGAACCTGAAAATAGCGATGGAGAAATACGGGCGGGACATCCCGGTGCAAGAACACCCCCGAATCCGTAGTGCACAGTCGTGTTACCAGTCATCTGAAACGGCCATTAAACTGGCCAGAGCCCACGACGCACAACTGCACATCCTCCACCTCTCCACCGCCAGGGAAATGGAATTGTTCGAACCTGGACCCATCGACGGCAAAAACATCACTGCTGAAGTGTGTGTTCACTATCTGCATTTCAACAGCGATGACTATGCCCGCCTCGGCAACCGGATCAAGTGCAACCCGGCCATAAAATCGCCTGCCGACCAGCTAGCCCTGCTCACCGCACTGAAAGACGGCAGGCTGGATATTATCGCCACAGATCATGCACCGCACACTGCTGAAGAAAAAGCCAGCAGTGACTACTTCATAGCGCCTGCGGGTCTGCCACTGGTACAGGACGCCCTGCTGGCCACGCTCGAACTTCATCACGATGACGTGCTGAGCCTTCCCGAGATCGTCAGGAAAGTCGCCCACAACGTCGCCAGGCGTTTCGGCGTGGTAGACCGGGGCTTCCTGCGCGAAGGATACTGGGCCGATCTGGTACTGATCGATACCCGACAGGAAACGCGGGTAACACAAGCACGGGTTTTGTCCAAATGTGGCTGGAGCCCGTTTGAAGGCGTCACTTTCCGTTCCCGTATCATCAGCACGCTGGTCAACGGCCAACTTGCCTGGCATGAAAACAAAATTGTTGAGCACGGTTCCGCTGCACGACTGGATTTCCACTGCCGGGGTCAGGTTTGAGAACCCGACCCCGGCTCTGGAGGAGATGACGCTGAGTGTGATTTGGGGTACCCTGCCGTGATCGGTCACCCGGTATAAATACAGGTACAACACATGGGATTTCTCGAAGGAAAACGTGCGCTCATCGTAGGCGTCGCAAGCCCCCGTTCCATTGCTTGGAGCATCGCAGAGGCGATGTACGAGCAAGGTGCGGAACTGGCTTTTACGTATCAGAACGACCGGCTGAAACTCCGGGTTGAAAAAATTGCAGCAGCGACGAATTCTGCAATCATCATCCCCTGCGACGTGGCGCTTGACGACGAAATCGACAATGTTTTTACCCAACTGCGAAAATACTGGGACTATTACGACATCCTGATCCACTCGGTCGGCTTCGCACCCAGGGAACAGTTGATGGGCGATTACATTGACGTCATCAACCGCGAAGGCTTCCAGATTGCCCACGACATCAGTTCCTACAGTTTCGCGGCCCTGGCAAAAGCCGGACTCAGCATGATGGAAGGCCGCGATGGCGCTCTGCTGACACTGACCTACATGGGATCAATTCGGGCCATGCCCAGCTACAACGTCATGGGCTTGGCCAAGGCCAGCCTGGAAGCCAATATGCGCTACCTGGCGCAAAGTCTCGGGCCAAGGGGGATTCGTGTGAATGCCATTTCCGCAGGCCCCGTCAAGACACTCGCCGCAGCGGGTATAGCAGATTTCCGCAAAATGATGACCCATGTAGAGACAACCGCACCCCTGCGGCGTAACATCACGCCAAGGGAGGTGGGTAACGTGGCCGCTTTCCTGTGCTCCGATCTCGCTTCGGGCGTCACCGGCGAAACCACCTTCGTGGATTCCGGCTACAACATCCTGGGCATGGCCGGGCTGGCAGTAAGCTGAGACTGGGGCTTTTCTTACAGCCTGTCCTCGAATACTTGGATTTCTGACTGGTTGCGCAACATCCGCATGAAACTTAAAGCCTCGCTGTTGCCCGTCGCATTGCTGATGCGGCGTTTGTAGCTCTGCGATTTCAGTACGTCTTCATCCGACAGCACACCATCCGTTACACTTTGCAGTTGCACAACAGCATAACCATCGGAGAGTTTCAGCACTTGGTTCACCGGCCCATCCTCCCCGGGAGCGTCCATCAAGAACAGGTCCTTGCGCAGGTCGCTCCGAACCTCCACGCTGTTACGCGTGGCGGCTTCAACTGCAAGCACTTCCAGCTCGCTCTCTTCGCCTAGCAAGGACAGGTCCGCACCAGAAGTCACTTGTGCCAGAATCTCGTTGGCCCTGGCCTGTGCAGCGTCCATGGCGCGTTGGCTGCGCACACTCTGAATCACCTGACTCCTGACTTCATCAAGCGGCAGCAGGGCTTCGGGGAGGTGTTCCTTCATGTGGATCATGACCAGGTGATTTTCAGCCAGATCAACCGGGTCACTCACCACACCTTGTAACATCACCAGGTCTGAAAACGATGCTTTGACAACCTGTGGATTGCCTGAGATACCAGCGCCACCCGCCCGGCCAAACGGACCAGCCTGTTTGACCTCCAGGCCCAGTTCGTCAGCCGCGGCACTGAGTGTTGTCGGATCCTCGTAGATGATATCGACCAGGCGGTCAGCCTGTTCCAGGAACCGGCGCTCATCTATTTCTGCTTGGTATTCGGCAAGAATAATGGGCCGGGCTTCGGTAAAAGTCATGCCCTGTGCCGGGCGGACATCACGCAGGTAAATGATGTGCCAACCGAAGCCGGTCTGCACCGGCTCCGAAATCGGTTGCTCAAGGTTCAACTCGTACAAGGCGTCTTCAAACGCCTGGACCATGAAACCGGGCTCAATCCAACCCAGGTCACCACCTTCTGGCGCCGATCCGGCGTCTTGTGAGTTTTCCAAGGCCAGTGTACTAAACTCTTCACCATCCCTTGCGCGCACAGCCAGATCTTCAGCCTTCTGACGTGCGCTTTCAATATCAAGTTCCGGCGCCTGGGTATCCACCTCAACCAGGATATGGGAAGCCAATCGGGTTTCCGCCGAGATGAACCGGGATTCCTGTTCTTCAAACAGGGCCATCAACTGCTCTTGATCGGGAGCAACATCCCCACCCAGCATGGCGGCATCCAGCTCAAGGTACTCAATCACAATCCGCTCCTCGGACCGGTAATCATCCGGGTGCGATTCATACCAGGCCAGGATGGCCCCTTCATCAATTGTGCGCCCTTCAATATCGCCATCAGTTCGTGTTTCACCGGCCTCAACCGATTCGATGTCTTCTACTGTCGAGGGCACCGCTTCAGAGTCCCCGGTCTCAGAGTCATCAATCTGTGCCGGCACCAGGATGGCCCTGAACGCCCTCTTCTGATCCTGCAAACGAACGTAGCCATCCAATTCCCAGGTGGTGTTGATCGCGCTGGAGGTGATGGTAACGGGAAACTGGCCCATGATTATCTGCGCGCGCATGTCATTTTCAAACTGTTTGGGTGTTCTGCCTTGCGCCAACAAACGGCTCTGATAAACATCGGTATTGAATACACCGTCCACTTGGAAAGAGGGATCTTCCCGGATGGCAGCCGCCAACCGGTCATTGGCAACAGAAAGGCCGGCTTCGAAGGATAGCTGAGCCAGCAGTTCCTGATCGATCATCGAATCCAGGTGCTGCCTGCGAACAATGGCCCGGTCGAATTGTTCGGCATCGAAGTTGACACCCAACAGTGACTGCATCCGCCGCCGGTAATTCTGGAAGCTCTGGTTGAACTCGTTAATGGTGATTTCCTGCTCATTGACAACAGCAACACTGTTGATCGCATCCGCAGTGAAATACGAATTGACGCCGACAAAAGCGAAGGGAATGATCAGCACGGCGAAGAAGGCGGCGGCCAGAATGCCCGTCAGCTTTTCACGAATCTTCTGTAGAAACATAGGTGCTCACGCTTACTCGAGGTTAATGTGCGGTACCCCTTCCCTGCATGCGGGAATAAGTTAATACAAAGGGCGCCGTCAAGGCGCCCTTCAGGTAAAAGTGGCGGAGTGGACGGGACTCGAACCCGCGACCACCGGCGTGACAGGCCGGTATTCTAACCGACTGAACTACCACTCCGCTATTTCTGGTGGGTGCTGACGGGCTCGAACCGCCGACCCTCGCCTTGTAAGGGCGATGCTCTTCCAACTGAGCTAAGCACCCTTCGAAAGGCGCGCTAGTTTACAGCGTCTTTCAGTGCTTTGCCAGCCTTGAAAGCAGGGTTTTTAGAAGCTTTAATATGGATGGCTTCACCGGTGCGCGGGTTACGGCCCATCCGGGCTGCGCGGTCCCGAACTGTGAACGTGCCAAATCCAATCAGGGACACAGAATCACCCGCTTGCAGGGCACTGGTCACGGAATCAACAAAAGCATCTACGGCTCGACCCGCGTCAGCCTTGGTCAGGCCAGCAGAATCAGCAATAGCATTAACGAGGTCAGATTTATTCATTCTTGCACTCCATAAAATATGATAATTAGTTGATGTTGTGATTTAAAGCTTGAACAGACCACCGGCATCCAGACCCTGTCGGCTGTTTATAGAAGCTCCGGAAGTTGCAGAAACTCCAGGAAAGCCTTGTGTGTCAAGGCCTGCAAGCGTGAGTCATACTAATACCTCATCCCCTGCAGTGCAACCGCTTTCGAGGATGTTTCAAAGGTGATAAATGAACTAGTCGCGCCAAGCGATTCATAATGTAGGAAAATGCGTTTTTTGCCACTAATGCGTGGTTACACCATCCCCGGCATTGCTTGATGCGTCTTTCTTGGCTTCGATCGCAGTGGGCAGCGGCTTGGGCATTCTCGTCAACGCCAACTCCAGCACCTCGTCGATGGTTGAAACCGGGTGTACTTCCAGCTTACGCAGGATGGTTTTGGGAATATCCACCAGGTCTTTTTCGTTCTCTTCGGGAATGAGTACTGTCTTGATACCACCACGGTGTGCAGCCAGCAACTTCTCTTTCAGGCCACCAATCGGCAGGACTTTTCCACGCAAGGTTATTTCACCGGTCATCGCCACATCGGCCCGCACCGGTATCTTGGTCAAGGCAGAAACCAGCGCCGTGCACATGGCGACACCGGCTGAAGGGCCATCTTTTGGCGTGGCGCCTTCGGGTACGTGTATATGGGCATCCAGATTCTGGTAGAAGCCGGGTTCAATACCCAGGCGTTCGGCACGGCTGCGCACTACGGTCATCGCCGCCTGAATGGACTCCTGCATTACATCACCGAGCTGGCCGGTATGGATCAGCCGGCCCTTGCCGGGCACCAGGGCTGCTTCGATGTGCAGTAATTCGCCACCCACTTCCGTCCACGCCAGGCCGGTGACCTGGCCAATCTCGTTGTTCTCTTCAACCACGCCATAGCGGAAACGGCGCACACCCAGGAAAGAGTCGAGGTTACGCGTGGTGGCGGCAACTTTTTCCTTGTCTTTGTCAAGGGCAAGCTGTTTCACTGCTTTGCGGCAAATTTTGGCAATTTCACGTTCCAGGTTACGCACACCGGCTTCGCGCGTGTAATAGTGGATGATATCAATCAGCACGGTCCTGCTGATCTGCAGTTCTTCCTCATTGAGCCCGTGCGCCGCCAATTGCTTGGGCAGAAGATAACGCAGGGCGATATTCAGTTTTTCATCCTCGGTGTAGCCGGGGATCCGGATTACTTCCATGCGGTCCAGCAACGGGGGGGGAATATTGAGCGTATTGGCGGTCGCGACAAACATGACCTCGGACAGATCGAAATCAACCTCCAGGTAGTGGTCCGCGAAAGTGTGGTTCTGTTCAGGATCCAGCACTTCGAGTAAGGCTGCAGAAGGATCTCCGCGGAAATCTATCGACATCTTGTCCAGTTCGTCCAGCATGAACAGCGGGTTGCGCGTACCGATCTTGGCCAGGTTCTGCAGTACCCGGCCAGGCATGGAACCGATGTAGGTCCTGCGGTGACCACGGATCTCGGCTTCATCACGCACACCGCCGAGGGACATACGTACGAACTTGCGCCCGGTCGCGCGGGCGATGGACCGGCCAACACTGGTCTTGCCAACACCGGGAGGCCCGACCAGGCACAGGATGGGGCCCTTCATCTTGCGCACCCGCTGTTGTACCGCCAGGTATTCCAGGATCCGTTCCTTGACCTTTTCCAGGCCGTAATGATCCTCTTCAAGAATGGCCTCGGCCTGGTCCAGCCGTTTGCGGATGCGGCTGCGTTTTTTCCACGGCACGTTCAGCATCCAGTCGATGTAGTTCCGCACCACGGTGGCCTCTGCGGACATTGGCGACATCATTTTCAGCTTATTCAGTTCGGATGTAGCCTTTTTATCGGCCTCCTTGCTCATGCCGCTTTTTTCGATGCGCTGGGCCAGGTCATCCATGTCATTGGGTACGTCATCCATGTCGCCCAGTTCTTTCTGGATGGCTTTCATCTGTTCGTTCAGGTAGTACTCGCGCTGGCTTTTTTCCATCTGCGTTTTGACCCGGCCGCGAATGCGTTTTTCCATCTGCAGCACATCGATCTCCCCATCGACCAGTGCCATCAGGTGCTCCATACGCCGGCGGGGGCTGCCCATTTCCAGCAGGACCTGTTTTTCTTCCAGGCGGATGGTCAGGTGAGCTGCGACGGTGTCCGCCAGGCGACTCGAATCATCGATGCCAGCCAGTGTGGTCAGCAATTCAGGAGGAATTTTACGGTTTAGTTTTACATATTGCTCGAACAGCGCAACCAGGGAACGCATGGTGACGTCGAGCTCTTTCTCGCTAACTTCTTCGGCCACCGGGATGGGTTCCCAATAGGCCTCAAAAAAGTCGTTTTCCTCACTGAATTTAGTCACGCGTACGCGTTCACCACCTTCCACCAGAACCTTGGTCGTTCCATCCGGCAGCTTCAAAAGCTGCAAAACCGTTGCCAGGGTGCCTACCTTGAACAAGTCAGCCTCTGTCGGATCATCAATATCGGCTTTACGCTGGGTGACCAGCACAATCCGCTTGTCCACATCCATCGCCCTGTCCAGGGCAAGAATGGAACGCTCGCGTCCCACGAACAGCGGTATCACCATGTAGGGGTACACCACGACATCACGCAAGGACAACACCGGAGTCGGTTGACTGGTATGGGGAATCGCAGTTGTTATCTTGGTCTCAGACATCAGGTTCCTCTGTGGCATCGCGTCAGGCAGGCGAACATATTGACCTGTTCTGGATGTTCGATTAAATAATAACAGTCTATGGGGTCCGGAGTCTTAGATCCGGGTCTGGATATGAGGAATATTGGCGCAGGATGATAAAAATCAAGCCCTGTCATGCCCCTCTATCTTGCGCATCAGCCAAACTGCATCCGGAATTCATGGGGTCTAAAACGCAAGCATTGCTTTGAAAAACGTCGTGAGGATAGCCGGGTTCAGACTGGATCCCGGAGTCACGCTCTACCTGATTCGGGTTGGCGGTACTGAAGGCCTACTCCGCAGCCCCTACCACCTGCTGTTTGTTCTCATAAAGAATATAGGGTTCAGTTTCACCTTCAATCACGGTCTCATCGACAACCACCTTGGAGACGTTATCCAGTGAAGGCAGGTCGTACATACTGTTGAGCAGAACCCCTTCAAGAATGGTTCTGAGGCCTCGTGCCCCGGTCTTCCGCGCCATCGCCTTGACCGCGATGGCATGTAGTGCATCCTCGCGAATTTCGAGTTCAGCCCCTTCCATTGCGAACAGCTGCTTGTACTGCTTGATCAATGCGTTTTTGGGCTCGACCAGGATTTTGACCAGGGCCTCTACATCCAGCTCTTCCAGGGTAGCCACCACCGGCAGGCGACCGACAAATTCGGGAATCAGACCATAGCGGACCAGGTCTTCAGGCTCAACGTCAAGCAGCAGTTTGCCAATATTGTCCGCATTATCCTTGCTCTGGACATCGGCCGAAAAACCAATGCCTGCAGCGCTTGAACGCGCCAGGATGACTTTCTCCAGGCCGGAAAAGGCGCCACCACAGATGAACAGGATCTGGCTGGTATCCACCTGCAGAAATTCCTGTTGGGGATGTTTGCGCCCGCCTTGCGGCGGCACCGAGGCAATCGTACCCTCGATCAGCTTGAGCAGGGCCTGCTGCACCCCTTCTCCGGAAACATCGCGGGTGATGGACGGATTTTCCGCCTTGCGTGAGACCTTGTCGATCTCATCGATGTAAACAATGCCGGTCTGGGCCTTTTCCACATCGTAATCGCATTTCTGCAGCAATTTCTGAATGATATTTTCCACGTCTTCACCGACGTAACCTGCCTCGGTAAGGGTGGTGGCATCGGCAATCGTGAATGGCACATCAAGCATGCGCGCCAGCGTTTCAGCCAGCAGGGTCTTGCCGGAACCGGTTGGACCGATCAGCAGGATGTTGCTCTTGGCCAACTCCACTTCATCCTTGCGGTTGCTGGACTCCAGACGCTTGTAATGGTTATAAACGGCCACGGACAACACCTTCTTGGCGTGCTCCTGGCCAATCACGAAATCATCGAGAAACCCGTGGATGTCGTGGGGATTGGGAAGATTTTCACGGTCCCTGCTACCGGCATCTTCCAATTCTTCGCGAATGATGTCGTTGCACAGCTCAACGCACTCGTCACAGACATAAACACTGGGCCCGGCTATGAGCTTGCGAACTTCGTGCTGACTCTTACCGCAAAATGAACAGTAAAGAATCTTGCCGTCAGGGCTTTTGTTTTTCTGGTCACTCATGCTATCAATCTAAGGCGCTTCCGTTGCTTTGTTTACTATTCCGGTGAAAATATTACCTTTTTTATTCATCGGAGTCGACTTTCCTGTTATCCAGGATTTTATCGATCAGGCCATATTCCATCGCCTCCTGCGGGCTCATGAAGTTATCACGCTCGGTATCTTCGCCGATCTTCTCAACACTCTGACCCGTATGATAAGCAAAAATTTCATTCAACTGGACGCGAATCTTGAGTATTTCGCGCGCATGAATATCGATGTCTGAGGCCTGGCCATGGTATCCGCCCAGCGGCTGGTGGATCATGACGCGTGAATGCGGCAGACAATAGCGTTTGTCTTTTGCTCCCGCTGCCAGCAACAGCGCGCCCATACTGGCCGCTTGGCCCACACACATGGTACTGACATCACAGCGAATGAATTGCATGGTGTCATAGACAGCCATTCCTGCGCTGACTGGGCCACCCGGGCTGTTGATATAAATGCTGATGTCCTTGTCCGGGTTATCGGACTCGAGGTACAGCAATTGGGCAACCACGAGATTGGCCGAGTAATCCTCGATCGGACCGACAATGAAAATCACCCGCTCTTTGAGCAACCGGGAATAAATATCATACGCCCGTTCGCCCCGCGAAGTTTGTTCCACCACCATGGGAACAAGGTTGAGTGCCCGTGGATTAAATGTACTGTCCGGTTTATCCATAATGCCTCTTAAGCGTGCTAGGTTTGATTCCAATTCAAACGGATTCGTTAGGCGCTTTTGGCGCTCTACTCAAGACTTCCTGAAAAGTCATCTTCTGGGAAGTCACTTTAGCGTTTTTCAACACCCAGTCAACCACCTGCTCATCCAACACGGCAATTTCCACCTGCTGAAGGAGTTGCTGGTTACCGTAATACATTTGCATGATTTCTGCTGGCTCCTCGTAAGTGTTGGCGATGATTTCGATGGCCTCGCGTACTCTTGCCGGTTCAATTTGGATGTCGTTCTGCTGTGCCAGTTCGCCCATCAGCAAGCCACCACGCACCCTGCCTTCCGCTATTTCCATGAACGCCTTGACCACGGCTTCATCCGGTTCTGTTGCCGGTGAGGACAGGGCTTGAGCGGCCATTCTACGAGCTTCATCGCGCACGATGCTCGAGGGCACCTCAAGTTCTGGCATGGTTTTCACCAGTTCGTCGATCAGGCGCGTTTTCATCATCGATTTGATGGCCTGGGCCAGTTCGCGTTCCAGGTTTCCACGAATTTCCTGGCGCATGGATTCGTGCAATCCATCGGCGACACCGAAGCCCTTGATGAAGTCTTCATCCACCTCCGGCAGACTGCCTGCGGAAACTGAAACAACCTGTAATTCCACCCTGGCCTGATTCCCGGCCAGCGAGGGCTCACGGTAGCTCTGGGGAAATTCCAGCTCGACCTTCTTTTCTTCACCGGCCGGAATTTCCGCGATGGCTGAATCGAGATCGTCAAATCCTGACTCGCCCATGATGATCGTGAGCCTTTGCTTACCTTGCGCAGGCACCCGGCCCTCGTCCGTTTCGGCCACAAATTCGATCACAACCTGGTCGCCTGCCTGCGCTGTACGCTCCACCAGGTTCCATTCTTTACGCTGCTCACGCAGGGTCTGCAGCATTTCATCAACATCCTCATCGCTCACTTCGGTCTCGGGGCGATTGATCTCGAGATTGGAGACATCTATTGTTGCCAATTCCGGATAGACTTCAATGACTGCAGTGAAATCCAGATCGCCTTTATCCAGCCCTTCCGGCGGAGAATCGACCCGCGGTATCGAAGCCGGTCGCAAGGACTCTTCCTGGATCGCCTGGCGCAGGCTGGTCTGCATGGTTTCATTCACAATGTCCTGGCGAACTTTTTTTCCAAAACGCTGCTTGACCACGCTCATGGGCACACGGCCGGGACGAAAACCCTTGATTCTTACCTGTTTGGTGAGTTCTTTGAGTTTTGAATCGACCTTGTCCTTGATTTCGGACTCCGGGACATGAATAGTCAACCGGCGCTCGAGGCCACCGGTGTTTTCTACGGAAACTTGCATCTAAACAACCTGTTGATGATTTTAAAAACTGGAGTGCCAGTGGTGCGAAAGGGGAGACTCGAACTCCCACGGGTTGCCCCACTGGATCCTAAATCCAGCGCGTCTACCAATTCCGCCACTTTCGCATCTGAACCTGGATATAGTACCCATTCGCCGGCCCTGCAATTTAGCCCACATACTGCACGAAGGCGGACGATTATATGACTATTCATGAACAACTTTAATAGCTTATTGGCCAAATGATTGCTATGCGAAAAATACATTTATTGGTGGGCCATCTAGGACTCGAACCTAGAACCAATAGATTAAGAGTCTACTGCTCTGCCAATTGAGCTAATGGCCCAGCGTCTATAACTTATTAATAATACTAGTATTTTCGTCTTTCTGTTCATCTATGAAAATACTTAAATTTTCTGGTTCACCCCCTGTTCACCTGCTGTTAACTTCGATCAAGGACGCCACAAGGAAACAGGACGCGGGATTATATCAGACTACACAGGATACAACCGATAGTTACTGTTTCAAGCCCACCACGAGAAACGCGCCCACAATCGATCTCAGGCGGTCTCCTACGCGAATACGTGGTGATCTCCTACGAAGACGCAACCCCCAACCTTTCGGAAGGGGCTGTTCCTTTTCTGTGAAAGATAATTGTCACTTTGCAAGCATTTAGTTTCAGTTATTCTCTATAATAGTATTTAGGGCATTTCAGATCAGGATTTATGAGTGAAGAAGAAGCGAGTCATATGGTAAAGAAAGCAGAGATTGAATTTTCAAATGCGCGATACTACAAAAAGTATGCTGCGACTGGCGCATGGGGTGGTGTAACACCTAATGGAGGCATTGCGCTGGATTTCTATGTGGACTCGATTAGGAGCCCAGAATCAATTGAAATGGAGATAACTGAGGAGG
>JADFKH010000244.1 GCA_022565025.1 Pseudomonadota bacterium | reverse complement strand
AATGCGGTTCACGTCAGCGCCTATGGATTAACGGAGGCAGCGGGCGTTTCCTGCAACGGCAGTGCCGATGAGGATGATGAAACCCGCGCGTTTACATGCGGTAAGCCGTATTCCGGCGTACAGCTGAGGGTGGTCGACCTCGAAACCGGTGAAGAGGCAGCGCCGGGAGAACGCGGCGAAATAACCATCAAGGGTTTCTCACTATTCGAGGGCTACTACAAGTCACCCGAATTAACCGCCAAGATCATTGACGATGAGGGCTGGCTGCACACGGGCGATATAGCCACGATGGACCGGGAAGGCCGGGTTTCCTACCAGGGCCGCATCAAGGACATGTTCAAGGTCGGTGGGGAGAACGTGTCTGCGGTGGAGATCGAATCGTACATCATCAGTCATCCGGCGGTGCAGTTGGTCCAGGTAGTGGGCATACCCGACCCCAAGCTGTTCGAGGTGGCAGCAGCGTTCATACAACTCGAACCGGGCAAGACCTGCACGGAGCAGGAGATCATCGATTACTGCCATGGTAAAATCGCCTCATTCAAGATTCCCCGCCATATCCGATTCGTCGAGGAGTGGCCGATGTCAGCCACCAAAATACAGAAATTCAAGCTACAGGAAATGCTGACGCGTGACCTCGAGCTCGCGCAGGAGTCCTCATGACCTGGAATAGACTGTTACTGTTCACCGGCCTGGCTTTAATTTGGGTTACAACATCCGCGCAATCACCAACAACAGCCGGTGTTTACACCGAGGCACAGGCTGCGAATGGCAAAAAGAGCTATGACCGGTATTGCGCCGACTGCCACCACATGAGCCTCAAAGGGTCGGGGCACGGGCCGGAGTTGGCAGGACCGAACTTCCTGGCCAAATGGGGGGCGCGATCAACTGCGAAATTCATCTCGTACAGCGCCAAGCTGATGCCACCGGAAGCACCCGGCTCCCTGAGCGAATCAACAATGGTCGACATCGTCGCCCACATTTTGCGGGTAAACGGCAGTGTTGCAGGTGATGAAGCGCTGCGGGCGGATTCCGAGTTGCTGGTCGGCACCGCCATCGGTGGCGAGCTTTGGCGTGCAGCCCAGGCGGAAAAGGTAGAGGATTCGTCGTCGGAGTCGCAATGGGAAAGCTGGGAAGCAGCGGGGTCGATTGCCGGGGAGGCCAGCAAAGCATCCGGCTTTGTCAATAGGGAAGTCCTCGATTTTTCGCCGGTTACCGATCAGATGCTACAGCAACCACCGGCAGCGGACTGGCTCAGCTGGAGGCGCACACTCGATGGGCATGGTTACAGCCCGCTCGACCAGGTAAACCGCGAAAACGTCAACGATCTGAAGCTCTCCTGGGTTTTGACCATGCGCGCTGGCAGCAACCAGGCGACGCCACTGGTCCATGACGGCACCATGTACCTGGTCAATCCGGACAACGTGATCCAGGCGCTGGATGCGGCGACCGGTGAGATGATCTGGGAATACGCCTATTCATTCCCGCCTGCATCCAAGACCCTGGGCGGTCCCACGCGAAACATCGCCATTTACCAGGATAAGCTGTTCATGGCCACCTATGACGCGGCCATCGTGGCGCTGGATGCCCGCAGCGGAAAACTGCTGTGGAGAACCGTCAAGGCGGATTGGACCCAGGGATTCACGCACACCAGCGGGCCGATCATTGCCGGTGGCGTCGTCGTCAGCGGCCTGAACGGCTGTGAACGGTTCAAGCAGCAGACCTGTTTCATTACCGGTCACGATCCACACAGCGGTGAGGAACTGTGGCGCACCTCGACCATTGCGCTCCCGGGCGATCCCAACGAATCCACCTGGGGAAACATGCCGCCGCATCTACGAGCAGGCGGTGACACCTGGATTCCGGGCAGCTATGACCCGCAACTGGACCTTTTTTACATCGGCACCGCACAAGCAAAACCCTGGGTCGCGGCCAGCCGGGGAATGTCCGTACTGGATGCGGCGCTTTACACCAATGCAACACTGGCCCTGAATCCCCGGACCGGGAAAATCGTGTGGTATTACCAGCACATCCCCGGCGAAACGATCGACATGGAAGTCGGTTTTGAGCGTGTGCTGGTGGATATTGACGGCCGGCAGCTGCTGGTAACCATCGGCAAGGATGGGATCCTGTGGAAACTCGACCGGAAAACCGGCGCCTTCATCGATTTCACCGCAACCATGGCTCAGACTGTCTTCGAGTCGCTTGACAAAGAGACCGGGCGGCTGCGGTACCGGGCGGACATCATCGCAGCAGGGATTGGCGACCCATTTTCTGTATGCCCGGGTATTTATGGCGGGCATAACTGGCAGGCCACCGCCTACTACCCCCCGACCAATGCCCTGATCATCCCGCTCCACCAGCTGTGCGTGGAAATGGTCGGCCGCAAGGTCGAGATGGTGGAAGGCTACGGCGGCTACGGCGGCGAGTCCCGTGTATACCCGATGCCCGGCAGCAACGGCATGCTGGGCAGGCTGACTGCCTGGGACTTGCGGGACATGAAAGAGTTGTGGAGCCACCAGCAGCGGGCCATGTTCCTGACCTCGGTTCTGACCACCGCCGGCGGCCTGGCTTTCATCGGCGATCTGGACCGTTATTTCAAGGCCTTCGACGTGAATACCGGCCAGGAGTTGTGGCGGGTACGGCTGGGCTCGGCGCTGCACGGTTTTCCAATCACTTACGCCGTTGACTCCAAGCAATACATCGCTGTGCCGACGGGCATGGGTGTGTTCAAGTTGCTCACCGCCAAGCAAAGCCCGGACATCTATCAGCCCAATGGCGGCAATGCGCTGTATGTGTTTGAATTACCGGATTAAGCCGGGGATTTCCCACTTTTTCGCGATCGGATCATTGAATTCCTGCTCGAAGATGGCGGGGCTAGCCCAGTTCGTTCGTGCCAATATAATCGTGCTGATAAAGTATTTTGTCGCCCTTGAAGCGGTAAACGCTGACCCCCTCTTTCTTGTTCCCGTCCGGCAGTTGGAAACACCAGCGTGACCAGCCAATATCGCCTTCGCCCGCAACTTCTGCAACGGTGAACGATATGTCCAGTTCGTGCATATCCGCAGTCACCTTTTCCAGAAACGCCTTGATGGCTGCATGGCCTTTGAACTCCCCATAGAGCGGATCGATCAACACCGATTCCGGCAAGTAGAAATCGCTTAAGGCACTGTAGTTCTGTTCTTGTTCAATGATTGCCCAATAGCTACGGAGTAATTGTTCCCGGTCTGTGCCCATTTGATTCACCGGCCGTACTGGTCAAATCAGAACCTGACGTTAATTTTCACCCCAAGAGATCTTGGTGGGCCATAGTGGGTGAAGAGCCACAACCCGGCAACTGGCAATGCAGAAAAACGGTACTCCTCATCAAGCACGTTGGCGGCATAGGCGGTTAATGTGAAACGCTCCCCGGGATCCAGGTAATTCACAGAAAGGTCTACCAGGGTGCGCGAATGCATTTGCGTGTTGGTCGCATTGAAGACATCCGTTTCAGCCTTATCTTGGTAGTTAGCCGCGGCAGACAACCTCAC
>JADFKH010000061.1 GCA_022565025.1 Pseudomonadota bacterium | reverse complement strand
TGCCCATGTCACGCACACTGGCCCAGGCGGAAGGGTTCACACCTGATGCCGATCTGAAACGCATCCATATTATCCGCGGTGCGCTGCACAACCCGACCGTTATCATGATCAATTTCCATGAAGTGCTCAAAGGCCGGGCGCGTGAGGTTCCGCTTGAACCGGGCGATATCGTTTATGTGCCACCGACAGGATTGACCAGCTTTGCACGGATCATGGACAAGATCACGCCGTCGATCCAGGCCCTCCAGACCGGTCTCATTCTCAGGGACACGGTCAGGGACTGAGTCCGCTGACCGCACAGGATGGTCCTGACCGCGGGGAGCATCAACAGTGCATACACGGAGCCTGAGCCGAGTTGCAATAGCGATCCGGGCCGCAATATCAGGTTGGTCAGGTAACCCTAAGCCGGTGCACAGACATTCACCGGTCTGCAGGGTCTGATGGGATTCGACATTCAAGAATAATTAGGCTGATGGAGTGGATTGCGCCTTGCATCATTAACTCCAGCTGCTAGTGTAGAGTCCTGGCTGTTTTTCAATAGAGGAGTATTTGCCATGATAAAAGGCCGCTGTGAGTGCGCAAGAGTTCAGTATGAGATCGAGGGTGAACTGGAGGATTTCTGCCACTGCCATTGTTCAATCTGCCGGCGGCTTCACGGCGCTGCATTTGCCACATGGGGTGGCGTTGCGCGTGACGAATTCACTTATAAGTCGGGTGAGAGCGATCTGAAGAAATATTCTTTCTCGGAAAATGCAGACAGCATCTTCTGTGGTGTGTGTGGATCTAGAATCCTGGTTGATTTCAAGCCGGAACCCGACATGCTTTACATAACCATGGGCACAGTGATTGGAGAGGTAGAGTGTCCTCCGGGCTTTCACCAATTCGTCGGTTCAAAAGCTCCCTGGTTTGAAATTTGTGATGACTTGCCGCAACACGATGAGTGGCCTGACGAAGCGTAGATGACCCAATTGGGACATTACGACTCGATCATAATCGGCGCAGGGCATAACGGCCTGGTTTGCGCCGCCTACCTGGCGCGCGCCGGCCAGCGCGTACTGCTGCTCGAGGCTTCGGACTCGGTCGGAGGACTCGCATCCAGCCGGGAGTTTCATCCCGGCTTCAAGGCGCCGGTTGCTCATTCGGTAAACCACTTCTCAAAATCCATCGCGGTAGAACTGGGTCTCAAAGCCCATGGGCTCGTAATTGACGTCGGTTCTGTGCCGTGTGTGGGCCTGTCGCCCGAAGGCAAGCACGTCTTTTTGAACGGGGCTGAACTACGGGGCGTGAGCGATGATGAGCGCGAAGCCTATGCCCGGTACAGCCGGCAATTACAGCGTTTCGCGAGGGCGTTGGAACCATTCTGGCTCAAGACCATTCCACGTATCGGACCTAACAAGCTGGGTGATATGCTGACTTTCGGCCACATGGGGCTCAATTTACGGCGTCTGGGCAAGGCCGATTTGCGGGAATTTCTGCGTGTGTTTTCCCTGCCCATGCGCGACTTGATGGACGAAAACTTCGATTCGGATATTCTCAAGTCCCTGTTGAGCTGGGATGGCCTGATCGGTTCGAAAATGGCGCCGCGCTCGCCGAATAATGCGGTATTGACGCTGCTTTACCGGATGGTGGGTACAACAATGAGTGGCGGTGTAGGCGCACTGGTGAGCGCGCTGGAAGCCGCAGCCACTGCAGCCGGGGCCGAAATCCGGACTGACGCCAGAGTGCAGCGCATCCGGGTCAGCGGCAGTGCTTCAGGGCTTCGGGCCACTGGCGTGGAACTTGGGAACGGCGAGGTATTCGAGGCGGATTGGGTGGTTTCATCAGCAGATCCGCAGACCACGTTCCTGAGCCTGATCGGCGTCGAAAACCTCGAGATCGACTTTACCAATCGTATAAAACGCTTACGTTGCAAAGGCTACGTTGCCAAGCTGCACCTGGCTCTCAACAGCTCGCCCACCTTCGGCGGAATAGAAGACTCCGGCGGGCGCATGATCATTGCGCCGGATCTGGATTCCATCGAATTCGCGTTCGATGACGCCAAGTACGGCAGGTGGTCTGAACATCCGGTCATGGAAATCACGCTGCCAAGCGTCCATGACGCATCCCTGGCACCGCCCGATCAGCATGTTCTTTCAGCCCACGTCATGTTTGTGCCCTACGATCTGCAAGGCGGTTGGAATGAGGCCACCCGTGATGCGCTGAGCGAGCGCATCATCGACACGATCGAGCGTTACGCACCGGGTATTCGCCAGACCGTGGTCGGCCGTGAATTGCTGACACCGGCCGATCTTGAGCATGCTTTCGGTGTGACGGGTGGGCATTGGCATCACACCGAGATGGCCCTGGACCAGATGTTGATGATGCGCCCCACCTATGAGGCAGCGCAGTACGCAACGCCAATTCCCGGCCTGTACCTGTGCGGCGCCGGCTGCCACCCGGGCGGCGATCTGACCGGCGCTCCGGGCCACAACGCTGCGCACGAGATATTGAAATGAAGCGCTACGATGCCATCATCATCGGCGCCGGCCACAACGGCCTGACCAACGCCGCCTACCTGGCCAAGGCCGGACTGGACGTGGTGGTGGTGGAGAAGAATGACTATATCGGAGGCGCGGCGGCGTCCCGTGAAATGCATGAAGGCTGGATATACTCTAGTTGTTCTTACGTTTGCAGCATGATGCGCCAGGCCATTCACCGTGACCTCGATCTCAGCCGCCATGGCCTGATGCTGGTGCCCTACCTGGGTACGGTGAGTTTTGCTGATGACGGTCAGGTGCTCAAGCTTTATACCAATGCAGAGGTCGAGTATCTCGAACTGAGGCGCCATTCACCGCATGATGCAGACTCCATGCACCGTTTTCGGGCGGACCTCACGCGATACTCTCAGCTGATTCGCAAGACCCTGATGCGCACGCCGCCCGACCCGGTATCATTCAAACCGCGTGACATCAAAGAACTGCTGTTCCTGGCCCGCCAGTTCTGGACCTTGGGCGAGCGCGAGATTTACGAGTACATCCGCTTTTTCACCATGAGCGCTGCGGAATTCCTGGATGACTATTTCGAGAATGGCCTGATCAAAGCCAGCATGGCGACACCAGGTATTATTGGCACCGCGCTGGGGGTCTGTTCCCCGGGCTCCGCTTACATCCTGCTCCATCACGTAATGGGTGACGTCGACGGCAACATCGGCGCCTGGGGTCTGGCCAGGGGCGGCATGGGTGCGATATCCAATGCCATCGCCAGCGCCCTGCAGGCCGAAGGTGGTGAAATCCGCACCCATTCAGGCGTGCAACAAATCATGGTGCGACATGGCAAGGCCTGCGGCGTGGTGTTGGAGAACGGTGACGAGATCAACGCGGGCATCGTGGTTTCCAACCTGGATGCCAAGCGTACTTTTACCCAGATCATGGACCGCAAAGACTTGCCGCCCGGGATCTATGACAAGGCCCGGAACTTCAAAATCAGGGGTTCGTCCGGCAAGGTCAATATTGCGCTGTCAGGTCTGCCGAAATTCACCAACGTACCGGAAAATCGCTACATCAACCGGGGCGGCCTGACCTTCACCGGTTCCATGGAAACCCTGGAGCGTGCCTACGATTGCTGGAAACGAGGGCGCTGGTCCGATGTTCCCTTCGTGGAATCCGTCATTCCCTCGGCCTGGGATCCCACGGTGGCGCCGCCCGGCAAGCATTGGATGTCGAACTTTATCCAGTATTGCCCGCCCAAACTGGCCAGTGGGCCCTGGACACCGGAAAAGCGGGACGCTTTCGGACAAACGGTGGTCGATAGGATCGAGCGCTACAGCCCCGGATTCAGGGACTTGATCGTGCACATGGAGGTCCGCACGCCCGATGATATTGAGAAAGAAATCGGATTGACCGAGGGCAACATCTTCCAGGGCGAATTGACCATCGACCAGTTGCATTTCAACCGCCCCTTTCCCGGCTACGCGCAATACCGCATGCCGGTCAAAAACCTCTATATGTGTGGTTCCTCTACCCACCCCGGCGGCGGCGTTTCCGCCACCTGTGGCGCCAACGCCGCGCGCGAAATCCTGATGGATCTGAAACGCCCCAATACGGTGCCCCAAGACGATTGTTACGATGAGTAGCCGATCAATGAAATGTTGGACGACATAATGAACAAGGCCGACCCATACGCCGGTGAGCGACTTCTGGAATCACCCTTCCACCCGCGCCAAGCGCCCTTGAACCTGCGAGAGGCCTGGTCTGCGTGGAATGGCTATCGCTTTGCCGAGTGCTACTACGACGCCGAGTACGAGTATTTTTGTGTGCGTAACGCCTGTGCCACCTACGACATCAGCCCGATGCAGAAGTACATCATCAGTGGCGGTGACAGCGAGGCCATGTTGAACCGTATGGTGACGAGAGACGTCACCAAGCTGAAAGAGAACCGTGTGACCTACGTGGTGTGGTGCAACGACCAAGGTCGTATGGTGGATGATGGTACGATTTTCAAACTGGCCTCCGACCGGTTCATGCTCACTTGCGGCAGTTCCTGCGTCGCCTGGTTGAAGATGAGTGCATTCGGCTTTGCCGATGTGTCCTGTGAAGATGTCTCTGACAAGATCGCGGCCCTTTCTTTCCAGGGCCCGACCACCTGTGCCGTGTTGAAAAGGATGGGTCTCGATGGGATCGAGACCGCCAAACCGTACGACATCCGGCATTTTCCCTTCGGCAGGGGCCCCTTGATGGTGTCGCGCACCGGCTTCACCGGGGACCTGGGCTACGAACTCTGGATCGATCCTGCGCTCGCGCTTGAACTGTGGGATCGGCTCTATGCGATCGGCGCTGATTACGGCATTCAGCCTTACGGGGAAGCGGCCACCAACATGGCGCGTCTTGAAGCGGGGTTCATCATGCCTGGCATGGAATTCAACGAAGCGCTGAAAACGGTGCATCTGGAGCATGACCACACGCCGTTCGAGTTGAATCTTGGCTGGCTGGTTGATTTCAACAAGCCGCATTTCAATGGCCGCAGCGCACTTTTGGCGGAAAAACAGCGAGGTCCGAAATATGTTCTGACCCGGCTGGATATCGAAGGCAACAAGCCGGCTGAGCACTCCTGGCTGTACGGCAACAAGCGCTGCACGAAGGAAATCGGTTATGTCACCTCGGCCATGTGGTCACCAGCCGCCAAGGCCAACATCGCGCTGGCGATGATCCGCAGCGAGCATCTGAAAGGCGAGATTTGGGCCTTCATCGATTACGCAAAGGAATTGCGCCAGTACAGCAAGATCGCCCGCTGCACCGTTAAGGACAAACCCTTCTGGGCGCCCGGCCGTGCACGGGCGACACCGCCGGCTGACTTCTGAACCGGCATGCTCCAGCCACAGCCCCATACCGGCTCGTATTACGCCGCCTCGGTCAACCATGTCACCGATTACGCGCCCCTGCGTGGGGCGCAGCGTGCTGACGTGTGCGTTATCGGCGCCGGCTTCAGTGGCATTTCTACGGCCTTGCACCTGGCCGAACGCGGCTACGATGTACGCGTGGTGGAAGCCAACCGGGTCGGGTGGGGCGCTTCCGGGCGCAACGGCGGGCAGATCATCGGCGGCATATCCGGTGAGGCAAAGATGGCCGCTCATCTGGGCGCGGAAGGCGAGCGCATCCTGTGGGAAATGCGCTGGGCCGGCAACGACATCATCAGGGAGCGGGTGCAGACCTATGGCATTGAGTGCGACCTGAAATGGGGCTACCTGGATGTGGCCATCAAGCCGCGTCATCTGCGTGAGCAACAAGAGGAGTTCGAACAACTCGAGCGACGTGAGTTCCCATTCCACTACCGGCGGCTGTCGCGCGAAGAAGTCGTGGCCACCATCGGCACCGAGGCCTATATCGGCGGGCTCCTGAACATGGGGAACGGGCATGTGCATCCGCTGAACCTGTGCATCGGCGAAGCGCGCGCTGCCGTAGCGCTGGGCGCGACCATCCACGAGCAATCCCCGGCTTTGAGCATAGAGGAAGGTAAGAAGCCACGCGTGGTCACGTCACGAGGCTCGGTGACGGCCGATTTCGTGGTGCTCGCTGGCAACGTCCATCACTTTATCGAGCCGCGCCTGCGGGGATACCTGTTGCCGGTGAACAGCTTCATCATCGCCACCGAACCCCTTTCGGAAATCCAGGTTGCAAACATCAACCCCAACGACCTGGCAGTGTGCGACCCCAACTACGTGCTGGAATATTTCCGCCTGAGCGCCGACCAGCGGCTGCTGTTTGGCGGGCGCTTCAATTATTTCAGTTTCGAGCCCGCAATCATCAGGAAATTCATGATCCCAAAACTGCAACGGATCTACCCTCAATTGCAAGACATTCGGATTGACTACGCCTGGGGCGGAACCATTGGGGTCACCGTTAACCGGGTACCGCAACTGGGCCGGCTGGCGGACAACATTCTTTACACCCAGGGATACTCCGGGCATGGGGTCAACGTCACCCATCTGGCCGGGCAGATCATGGCCGAAGCCGTGGCCGGGACAATGGAGCGCTTCGATGTATTCGCCGGCATCAAGCCCGTGGTAATCCCGGGTTCACACCGGTTCGCAAAGCCCATGGTTTCCCTGGGCATGCTCTATTACCAGCTCAAAGATCGTTTGTGACAGCGGTACAAGAGCTCCAAGCCCCTATCTACACTTCAACTCATGCAATATGCGGGTTAGCCTCTTCCGCGTAGGCTTCTGCCCGGGCGAGTTCGCGCCTGATGTGCTCACCCTGGGTGATGGATTTGTAACGCACGTCGTTCTCATCAGTCACGAATTGAGGCAGCGGTGACACCGCGCAATCTTCGTCCACTGCAAAGAACAAGATCAGGGAATACCGTGTCCACGGTGTATTGACCACGCGGTGTCCCGTGGCTTGCAGGTAGCCGTTGGAAAATCGCTCCAGCATGTCGCCCACGATAATCGTGAACGTCCCGATGTCGGATGGCGCCTGGCACCATTGCCCCTGGACATTGGTCAATTCCAGTCCAGAAGCTGTCTGGTTCATGATCGTGAAGCATTCGAAGTCGGTATGCGCAGCAATGCCGACATTG
This sequence comes from Pseudomonadota bacterium, assembly GCA_022565025.1. Classification (GTDB taxonomy): domain Bacteria; phylum Pseudomonadota; class Gammaproteobacteria; order Xanthomonadales; family SZUA-36; genus JAJRRA01. Next base: position 6,711 of record JADFKH010000061.1, on the reverse strand, counting down.
CGGTCGTCGGCCGGGGTGTCGTTGTCCGGATAATGCAGTAACCTCATCGTTCGCTGCGCGGTTTCGCGGCTCCTGTCATTGATGAAATCAGCATCCTCACCGAGGATTTCGGAGAATACCCCGCTGATGGCCCTGCCCAGCCGGGTGATCCCTTCATAGTAGTCCAGCACAGTCTCTTGGAATCCGGGTATATCGGGCCAGATATTGGGCTCGATACCCAAGTTGGCGTATTGTTCAGCCGACAGTTGCTGGCCGATATCAAATGATTCAACATGGGCAACGGTGCCTTTTTGATAGGCAGGCTCGCCAAATATCGGACCCCACCCTTTCATTCCCCCGGCATGCTGATTGTGTACACTTTGCTTCACACTTCCATCATCCGGTGAATAAAAAAACGCCTTCGCGGCAGCCAGTGTTTCCTCGATAACCGCATCTGACACACAAGTGTTGTGCACATAAAAAAAGCCGGTGTCCCGGCATGCATGGCGCACACTTTCAACCAGCTTCGCCCGGGCTTCCTCATCGCCATTGAACAAGGACCCAAGGTCGAAATTCGGGATTCGCTCACGCTGGAGCGGCATGGACGGTGCATTTTGATCGAGGTGCTCGGTACTGGGCATGGTGTCATTTTGATTGGCGCCCCGGTAGCCATCCGCCGGTGTCCCAATCCCTGTTCAGGGATTTCAATACTTATCGCATCTCATGTGTTGGGTGTGTAGCATTGGGGTCATGTTAGCACCACTGACGGTGCTGCCGGTCAACCGGCCGGACGATAAAATCAAAAGCGAGGTGAGTTATGCTGGACAAGACTGTGACCAATTGGCAAGCGGCTGCCGACGAACTGAACATCGAAGGTCGCGCTTTTATTAATGGACAAATGACGGATGCTTTATCCGGTGAAACCCGTCCGTCCATCAATCCTGCCCATAAGGTCGCCGCGGCGGTTCGCGTTGGCACCATGGGTATTAACAATTATTTTGGTGGTGATATCACGGTACCGTTCGGAGGATTTAAGCAGAGCGGTAACGGGCGGGATAAATCGATCCATGCTTTCAACGATTACACCGAGCTAAAGACCACATGGATTGAGTTTGAGTAGGATCGATCACTGCCAGATGAATACTTGATCAGTCTTTGAGGGGCTCGACCTCCACACCATTCAGCTAATAGATCAGTTGTTTAAACCTGAATGATATTTACCGAATTTTTCTTTAACCTCTTCATGGTTCACGACGAAATTCGTAATGTCATCCGAATGTACTTTCTCAAAATATGTCCCCCTTTTTAATGCAGCATCTATCTCTTCTGTTGAGGTATTGAGTTCAAGAATGTCTAACATTCGATTCAAATATTTTTGTTTGTCTGTCAGAAAATCTTCGTAAATAAGAGCATGAGTTTGAATGCCTGCCAGATTGAAATCTTCCATTAAACGACGCTTGCGGGCATGAGCTTCTACACATTGTGAAATTATTATTTTAAGGCGTGCGCTATCGACATGAATTTTTCCTATTGCGTTTCTTTTTATCTTGCCACTTGCAAGTTTGAACTGTAAATGACCAGGTTTGCCTGTTCCATCCCCATGATACTTGGATAGCGCCCACTTCAGTATGTCCTGACGTAGGGCGAGGAAAACGACTACATCATTTCTTTTCAATACATTGAACATCATGAGTCTAAATGAGCTATCCGTAAAATTTTTCGGCAAACTGTTCCAAAATAAAGAATTTTTACCGGGTGTAGTAAATCGCATCTTTAATCCAGTCACCTCATTCCTGCTAAATTCCTCGAGAGGCTTTTTTGCTGTTCTCATGTAGATTTGGTTCAATTGTTTAAAATTAATCGATTCCTGGTTAAAAACCATGTCAAGGCAACGTTCGAGGTTCCTGAGTGTCATAGCACCACGGTGATGTATGTCAAAAGGTTCCCAGTCCTGAGTATTCACCTGATGAATAATTGATATCTGTTCAAAGTTATTTAGCAGCCTTATCAGTGGGCTTGTGCCTTCCTTCTCAGCAAAAATAATGATGAAATTGCGCATACTAGAACAGTGCCTATTCCGTCAGGGTTCGCTGGTACTGGACGGGTGTCATGCTCGTGTGTTTTTTGAACGCGGTGTAAAACCCGGATACAGAATTGAATCCAGCGTTGATCGACATTTCCAATATAGATACATCCGGTTTAGTTGCATACAATTGTTGCATCACATATTCGATACGTCGACTGTTCACCAGGTCGTAAAACGTCTGTCCAAGTACATGGTTTATTACATAGGAAACCTGGTTTCTGGTGTAGCCGAGTTTTTTTGATACTCTTGTCAAACTGATTTCATGTTCAAGAAAAGATTTCTGGTCATCAAAATAATATTTGATCTCTGTCGCGATTTTTTGTATCAGTTCATCATCCAGGCCCAATTTGGTCATTTTCTCGGAGTGAGTGCCCTCTTCAGGGATGGAAACTTCATCATGGGCAGGAACCTGAAAATCATAGAATTCGTGTATATTCATGATTTTCCTACTACGAAAAACAATTAACTCCACACCATTCACTTTTACCCTTCGTTCCGTGCCGCGAATTGAAAAACTTTGTGCCCAGTATATGAATGCAAAATTACCTTCGATATATGTGGAGTCCTTAAGTTTGAGATTTTGATTTTGCTCTGCGGCAAAAGAACTGGTCAGGAATTTTTTCATATCCTTGTATCTCATCACGTCACCGGATGGCATATCATGATAGGCAATTTCCTCATCGTACATTGACATGAGTCCGTCAATATCTGACTGCTGCCAATATTTCAGGTAGCGATTAACCAGCTTTTCGATAACGATTTTTTCAATCATATTAGCGTCCTGTCGAAAGCAATAATACACAGATTCGTGCCAGTACGCAGTTCGTGTAATCCCGTTCAGGGAAGTGAAGAAATCGTAAAATTGAAAAGGCAGGCGGGAGCCTGTCCGACCGGGACAATGCCGGAGAGACGCCGGTGAACCCGCTACCAATAATACCTTGGTCAACAGAAACCGAGTCCTTTCAGGGCGGGTTTTAGAAGAAAAACGAGTTCGGTCAGGGATGTAATCGACCCTGTCCCGTATTAAAAGCATCAATGGGACCCGCGCTACGCAGGTCCCATTGAAACTCCTCAGGAAGATGAAATATCGGGATTCTTAGTTAATTTCAAAAGTTCTTTCTGAAATTAATGCCGAATGTGCGCGGTCGGTTTATTGATGACCGCACCTGTATCCAGCGGTCATTGAATAAGCCAGAGCTAATATCATCAAGCAAATTGTCAATAAAGAAGGTCGCGCTCCAGTCGCCACTTTTCAGACCCACCCGCAAATTCACGGTATGTAAGGAAGGGTGCGTCCGCGTTGCGAGGAGGCTGGCGGTACCTCCCAATCCGCCCAGAGAATTCAAGGAATCCCCGCGATATTCCCAATTAGCAAGGACGAAAGGTTCCGCCCCAAACATCTCCCGTTGTAAGGTGTGTTCGACCGTCAGGTTTGTCTTCCACTTGGCCATCAAGGGTAAACGTTGACCTTTAGGCAGAGCCACACCTAAGGCTTCGTCTACGGCTTCCTCTGACAGTTTCGCATCGTTGTAGCCAAGAATTCCACTGATACTCCAGCGATCTGCCGGAATCCAAGAGAGGCTAGCTTCCACACCATCGATTTCTGCTTCGGCCAAATTAATAATACCCAGTGAAAAAAACGTAGCGACCGGGTCAAACACTTGTATTTGAATATCTTTCCAGATCATATGATAGAAGGTAGCGTTGAGCCGGAATCTACCATCTGAGGAGGTGCTCTTGAACCCGGCTTCATAATTTATGATGGCATCGGAGGTGTATTCGTGCAAATCGCCACCGGCTGCGAATGTACCTTGCTTAGCTGAGTTGACGCCCCCCCTGCGAAAACCCTCTGAGTAAGTGAAATAAACCATCTTGTCATCATTGAAATTATAAGTGACGTTGATTTTCGGAACAAAATCTGACTCTTTGCTGGTAGCTGTCGTGTCGTTAAAACAGGTATGCACGAATCTCGGTACCGGAACACCATTGTTAAACCAGTCGTCCTGTTCTGCCTCTGTAGCACAGATTAGTGTGGGGACAGGACGGACACTGGCAAGATTAACCGTGGGTCCGTTTGCGTTGAAAAATGTTTGCTTGACATCGAACCACCGTCCGCCAGCAGTGATGCTGAAATTGTCGGTGACATCAAAACTGATTTCGCCAAACACAGCCGTATTTTTGGCGGTCGTCATGTAGTCGCCAGTCCACCAGTTGTCAGATGCTTCAGGGCCAAAAGTGCCATAGTAGTAGTAATGCAGATAGCTTGAGCGCGTGCTGGAATAGGCGGCACAATCAGCTGCATATTCAGTCGTACAGCCATCCCCCAGGCCGTTGCCATTGGCCGTGAAAACAGTATGATCTTCAAATTTGTTATAGAAGAACCCGACGATACCTGCCCAACGGCTATCCGAATCGCTCGGTGTAGATAGGCGTATTTCAAAGGTCTTGTTAGTGTTCTTGGAGTCGTCAGTGGAAAAGTGGCTTCTTTCACCAAAATCATAAAAAGAATAGACGTAGCCGTTATCTTGAGCATACAGAAATGCATAGGCGGTTGAATCTACTTCATAACGGGTCTTGCGTTGCATATACGAACCTGTCGCCGTAACATCAGCAAAGCCAAGCTTTGCCTCGGCCGTCAGGGCAAGTTGATACCATTCATCATTAAACGTGTCTTCGCCATATCGTATCTGCTCCAGTTCGCCTATAACAAAGCCTTCATGAGCTTCTTCAGACAAATCGACATCACTCAATCCATCCACATTCAATTTCTGATAGATGGCCTGGGCGTCGATGGTCCAGGTCTCGTTCGGCGTCCAGCGCAGGGCAACACGGCCGCCACTGGTATCAGATGAATTGATGTCATCTTCCGCAACTGCGGAATTATCATAGGGTGCGCCGGAGGTAGGTCCGAATGGACCGGGTAGACCGGGAGCCAGGATGTTGTCTATAAAGCCTGCCTCTTCTTCATGAAAGCCAACCAAGCGAAGTGCCAGTTTATCCTTCACCAGCGGGACATTTACCATGGCACTGACATCATAGCCAAGATCCCCATGCTGGACACTCGATCCGGTGAGATCAACCCAGCCGGCAAATCCGCTGGTATCGGGTTTGTTGGTAATGATGCGCAGGGTTCCACACTCGGCGGCGTCGCCAAATAATGTGCCCTGAGGTCCACTCAGCGCCTCTACCCGTGAAATGTCAATCAGTCGGGGATCCGGGTTGAAGCCGGCAGAGGTAATGGGTTGTTCGTCCAGATAGACTGAAGTGGTAGCAGTCCCACCAAAATTTACAGCGCTAACAGCACAGCCACGCATTATTACATTGGCGCCACCAGGTTCCCGCCGATTAACCGTCAAGCCGGGTATTTGGCCGGCATAGTCGTCAATCTGTTTGAAACCTTCATGGACGATCTTCTCATCAGTGAAGGCGGTAATGGACATGGGAATATCCTGCAGTGACTCTTCGCGTTTCGTCGCAGTGACAATGATCTCTTCGAGGGTGTTCTGGGCCTGTGCCGAGCCTGTGCCGGCAATTGCTGTTGAGACGGCTATAGCAATTGCTTTACGGTGGTTGGTTAGTAACGCGGATGTATTGGACTCATTATTCATACATGTCCCCAGGGTAGATTCAACATAAATCTCGAGTCAGTTGCATTATTGTTATTAACGGAGGTTTTAATAAATTTTAACACTGAAGTCAACTGAAACATAGTAATGAACAGGGATGTTAATACATTTGAATATCCAAATATTCCGTACGGGTCCGCAAAGAACTCATTTCTTCAGAATAAACTGAAAGGCTTCTGACTACAGAAGATCATCAATGAACCTGTTGATCGCTTCCATCGCATCGGCCATGTTCTCTTCCAGACTCCGGCCGGAGGTTTTACGGGGTTTGAAATTATTATCGCCATCGGCAAGCCAGTGAAACTGAATCGATTTCGAAAGTGAAAACTGTTGAACCTCTTCCCGCCTGCCGTTGGGGTCTCTTTCTCCCTGGCATATCAATGTGGGCGTCTGAATGGTTTGCAGGTGCGTGATACGAAGTGGTTCCGGTTTCCTGGGGGGATGGAAGGGATAGCTCAGGCAGACGACACCTCCAACTTGATGTTTATCGGCAATCATGGATGCAGCCCTTGCTCCCATGGATTTACCCCCAACGATAATATACTTCGAGGGCACTTTTTCACGTTCAATGCAATGCAAGACCACATCACTGAAACACTTCCGCAAAACGTTGCCGCTATTGGGTGATTTCCTTTTCCCGGTTTTCAACATTTCCTCCATATAGGGAAAGTTGAATCTCACCACCCGCACACCAGAATTGACTGCACCTTGAGCAATTGTTTCCAAAAAAGGGCTTGCCGCTCCCCTGCCGGCGCCATGGGCCAACAGGAATATGCCTTTCGGGCTTTCCTCGGGGGAGTTGACAACAAACTCCTTTACTGCGATATAACTCGGTTTCTGCATGAAAATGGGGAATGCCTCTAAAAGCCCGGGTCTTCAATGTTTTTTGTGACTAAAGTAGGAGCGCCAATTTTTGTTTTGATTTGAGCATTACTCGACTTTCTTTGTTTTTAATGGAAGCAATACTTCTTGGTTGTTGTTACGTCCCCCCTTCCTTTAGGCCAAGCGGCTTAATATATC